>JAEXNZ010000268.1 GCA_023439425.1 Pseudomonadota bacterium | reverse complement strand
ATAACCGTCGTCGGCGCCCCCGCGGCCGTACAGCTTGTCGCCGCGCAGTACCGGCTTCCACGGGCCCAGGTCGTCGTCCCAGCCGGTCATTTCCGGCTGCTTGTCCAAGTGGCCGTACAGCAGGATGGTGTCGTCGCCGGTTTCCGGACCGGTGGCCGGAATTTCCAGCAGGATCAGCGGGGTACGGCCTTCCAGACGCACCACTTCCACCTGCAGCCCCGGCAGCTTCTGGGCCTTGGCCCAGTTCTCCATCAGGGTCACCGCCTGTTCCATGTAGCCATTGGCCACCCAATTGGCGTCGAACATCGGCGATTTGTTGGGAATGCGGATGTATTCGACCAACTGCGGGACGATCTCGTTGTCCCACTTGTCACTGACGTATTGGCCGAGTTTGGCGCTGTCCATCTGAAGCTCCGAATGCTTGGGTCTAGTCCGCCCATTCTACGCCTGCTGCCCGTGTAGGAATTTTCCTACACCACATCGGGTATTTGGCCGGCTGTGTGAAGGCGATGTGGACGATAGGATGGCTGCATGTGGCGGGGCACACTCGCAGCACCGACGGGATCAGCCGGTTGCTACCGGTGCCGGGCCACAGGGAGCTACACGGTGGGGCTTTGGAAGTCGTGTAACGCACTCGTGCTGGGGCTGTTGTTGAGCGGCGCTGCCTGGACGGCAGAGCGGATCAACATCAATACCGCCGATGCGGCGGCGCTGGAACAGGGATTGACGAATGTCGGGCCGGTCAAGGCCCAGGCGATCGTCACATACCGGCGCCAACACGGTCCCTTCCTGCGGGTCGAGGACCTGACCCGGGTGAAGGGAATAGGGACAGCAACAGTCGAACGGAACCGACAGCGGATGACGGTGGGCACCAGGCAGGCACCCACAGCGGCACCGTCCAGGCAGGACGTGCCGGCACCCGTACCAAGGCGCTGACGTAGGGGATTACAAGGGGATTGGTCGCGACAGGCAGGACGCCCGTCAACGGTGGCTGCGGCAGGACGCCGCAATCGCCCCGACAGCCGCAGGGATGAGGCACGCACGGATGCTGCGACAAGGATTGGCGCGGTTCCACCGGGAAGGTGGTTCCAGACCCGGGAAGGGTTATTGGCGGATATACGGCCGAGTGCAGGGAGCATGGCCGGCACCCATTCTGGGCAGGATGCACAGGGGGAAGGCGGGAAGCCGACACGGATGTACCTGATTGCCCGGTCTACACAGGATGTGTGGCCGGGCAATTTTGTTTTTGGCGACAACGCCGCGTAGCGACGCGCCATGCGCGTCGTGGACGGTGGGCATGCTAGCGTGGCATCAGCCCTCAAGGATCGGACCGATGATTGCACGCCGCACGTTTATCAACGCCTCGATGGCAATGCTCGCGCTCGCCGCCGCACCGGCCTGGGCCGCTGCGCCGGCCTCCACTGAAACCCCGCGCAGTCCCACCGATCTCAAGCCGGGCGAGTTCCTCTGGCACCCCGAGATCTCACCGGCCGGCCCGATCGTACTGGTGGTCAGCCTCGATGAGCAGCGTGCATACGTTTATCGCAACGGCATCGCCATCGGCCTGAGCACCATCAGTTCCGGCAAACCCGGGCATGAAACCCCGACCGGGGTGTTCACCATTCTGCAGAAGGACAAGGACCACAAGTCCAACCTCTACAACAGTGCGCCGATGCCCTACATGCAGCGCCTGACCTGGGACGGCATCGCCCTGCACGGCGGCAACCTGCCCGGTCATCCGGCCTCGCATGGGTGCGTGCGCCTGCCGCAGGCGTTCGCGCAGAAGCTGTTCGGCGAAACCAAGCGCGGCGACACCGTGGTGGTGGCCGACGCCAAGAGTGCGCCGATGAGCCTGGCGTACCCGGCGGTGCTGGCTCCGGTGAACAGCATCGGCAAGCCGTTGCCGGAAACCACGGACGCGCCCGATCACTACTGGAATGACGCGGCCGCGCCGAGTGGACAGGTCGGTATTCTGGTCAGCCTGCACGACCAGCGCCTGTACGTGCTGCGCGATGGCGTGCTGATCGGTGAGTCGCGGCTGCAAGCCAAGGCGTTGCCTGCATTCCAGGGCACCACGCTGTTCGTCATGCAGCAGGGCTTTGCGGAAACGCCCAGCCCGCTGGATGCTACCCAGAAGCTGCATCGCTGGACTGCATACCCGCTGCTGGGCCAGAGCGCTGGCAATGCCAGCCCGGATCTGCTGGCCACGCCCAGCCTGCCGATGGCGCTGCCGCCGGCGTTTGCCGAGCAGTTGTACAAGGCGCTGGTGCCCGGGACCACGCTGCTGGTGACCAGCCTGCCGGCGGTGCGCCCGGTGGCGGATGAACAGAACCTGCAGCCGGTGTTGGAATCGGACGCGGGCGCGCCCACGTTGTAGGGATGTCATTGCGCCTGCCCTTGTCGTTATTGCTGACCGGACTGGTTTTGGCCGGACCGGCCGCCGCCGAATCCGGTAGCGCCGGCCGTTGGCCGGCCCAGGCCGTGCCGAACGGCGGACAGAAAGCCGGGCAGAGCCCGGCTCTACTGGCAGAGGCCCTCGCACGGGCCGCGCCGGCGGCCGATCGCAAGGTGTTGCAGCTGGCGACCACAGCGCTGCAATGTGCCCAGCGCCAGCCCAATTCCGCGGTCGATCCCACCCGCTTGGCGGTGATCGACTACTCGCGCCCGTCCACCGAACAGCGCCTGTGGGTGTTCGATGTCACCCAGCAGAAGCTGCTCTACCAGGAGTGGGTGGCGCATGGCCGCAACAGCGGCAGCAACCGCACCGAGCGTTTCTCCAACCGCGACGGCAGTTTCATGTCCAGCCTCGGCGGCTTTACCGCCCGGGAAACCTACATGGGAGGCAACGGCTACTCGCTGCGCCTGGACGGGCTGGAGCCGGGGTTCAATGACAACGCGCGCGACCGTGCCATCGTCATGCACGGGGCACCCTACGTGAACCCCTCGGTCGCGCAGCTGCAGGGGCGGCTCGGCCGCAGCCTGGGTTGCCCGGCGGTGCGCCTGACCGTGGCCAAGCCGTTGATCAACAGCCTGCGCGGCGGGGCGTTCGTGTTTGCCTACTACCCGGACAAGGAATGGCTGGAGCATTCGCGCCTGCTGGCTCCCGATTGCGGCGGCCGCCCCGGTTGAGGGCGTGCTGCGGCACAATGGCCGCATGAGCGAATCTACCGTGCTGGGCGCGAGCACCCGCGTCATTCCTTCGTTTGAATACCGCCGCGAGCGCTGGCGTAACGGCCTGGGCTGGACGCGGGAGATTCTGCGCGTGCCGGACAGCGATGACTGGCAGGTGCGGTTGTCGATTGCCGAGATTGAACAGGACGCGGCGTTCTCTGCGTTCCCGGGAGTAGAGCGCGAACTGGTGCTGCTGCGCGGGGAGGGGGTGCGGCTGCGCTTCGCCGATGGGCGCGTGCATACCTTGTTGCCGCCGCATGATCGAGTGCGATTTGCCGGTGAGGAGGCCATCACCGGCGAGTTGATCGATGGGGTGACCCATGATTTCAATCTGATGTGGAAGCGCGATGCGCTGCGTGCGGAGCTGCTGCATCGGCCGCTGGTTGGCAGCATGTTCTTCTTTACCGAGCCGAAGACGGCGTGGGCGGTGCATCTGCTGGCCGGGCAGGCGGAGTTTGAGGGTGAAGAAGGGTTGCCGCCGATGGCGGCGGGGGATACCGCGTGGTTGGCGGCGGGGGAGCGCAAGCGCTATGCGTTGAGTGGGGGCGGGGAGCTGTTGGCGATCCGGGGGGATGCGTAGAGCGGGGCTTGCCCCGCTGCCGGGATACCGCGTTGCCGGGCAAGCCCGGCACTTGTAGAGCGGGGCTTGCCCCGCTGCCGGGATACCGCGTTGCCGGGCAAGCCCGGCAC
>JAEXNZ010000186.1 GCA_023439425.1 Pseudomonadota bacterium | reverse complement strand
CGCCGCGACTGGGAAGAGCATCCGCCAGGTCTGCTCGGCACGCTTTACCTGCGCCAGTGGCATCTGGGTGGCCGCGCCGTGCTGCTCGGTGATGCCGCGCATGCGATGGTGCCGTTCCACGGCCAGGGCATGAACTGCGCGTTCGAGGACTGCGTGGCGCTGGCCCGTCACCTGCAGGAACAGGATTCGCTGGAAGCGGCATTTGCGGTGTTCGAGGCCGAGCGCAAGCCGAATGCGGAAGCGATCCAGCAGATGGCGCTGGAAAACTACCTGGAAATGCGCGACCGCGTGGCCGACCCGGCCTTCCAGCTGCAACGCGAGCTGGAACAGCAGCTGCAGGCACGCTGGCCGACCCGCTTCGTGCCGCACTACACCATGGTTACTTTCCTGCACACACCGTATGCCGTGGCGCTGGAGCGCACCAACCTGCAGCGGCGCATTCTGGAAGACGCCACCGCCGGGCACAGCACGCTGGAGCACATCGACTGGGCGGCACTGGAACGCATCGTGCACGCGCAACTGCCGGTGCTGGAGGGTGCGCACTGATGGCGGCCGACAGCTTCCTGTTCTACGACCTGGAAACCTTCGGGCAGGACCCGCGCCGCACCCGCATCGCCCAGTTCGCCGCGATCCGAACCGACGCCAACCTGCAGGTCATCGATGAACCGGTGAGCTTCTACGCCAAGCCGGCCGACGATGTCCTGCCCTCGCCGATCGCCACACTGATCACCGGCATCACCCCGCAGCACGCGCTGGCCGAAGGCGTGAGCGAAGCCGAGGCGTTCGCGCGCATCAACGACCTGATGGCCCGCCCGGGCACCTGCACCCTGGGCTACAACACGCTGCGTTTCGACGACGAATTCGTGCGCCACGGCCTGTTCCGCAACTTCTTCGATCCCTATGAGCGCGAATGGCGCAACGGCAATTCGCGCTGGGACCTGCTGGACATGCTGCGACTGGTGCATGCGCTGCGCCCGGACGGCATTGTCTGGCCGCAGCGCGAGGACGGCGCGACGTCATTCAAACTGGAGCACCTGGCCACGGCGAACAACGTGCGCGTAGGCGATGCACATGAAGCGCTGTCAGACGTGCATGCCACCATCGGCATGGCCCGGCTGTTCAAGCAGGCGCAGCCGCGCCTGTGGGACTACGCACTGAAGCTGCGCGACAAGCGCTTCGTCGGCTCCCTGCTGGACGTGGATGCCGCGCAACCGGTGCTGCACATTTCCATGCGCTACCCCGCCTCACGCCTGTGCGCGGCCCCGGTGCTGCCGCTGGCGCGCCACCCGTACATCAACAACCGCATCATCGTGCTCGACCTGGAAGGCGACATCGACGGCCTGCTCGCGCTGCCCGCCGAAACCCTGGCCGCGCGGCTGTACACGCGCGCCGCCGATCTGGCCGAAGGCGAACAGCGGGTGCCGCTCAAGGAAGTGCATCTGAACAAGGTGCCGGCGCTCGTCGCCTGGAACCACCTGCGTCCGGCCGATCACGCGCGCCTGGGCATTGACGTGGCGGCCGTGGAGGCTGCGGCCGAACGCGTCCGCGCCGTTGCGCCCGCTGTGGCTGAAAAGGTGCGCCAGGTGTTTGGCGGCGAACGGGAGATGGCTCCCAGCGACGTGGATGCCTCGCTGTATGACGGCTTCCTCGCCGACGGCGACAAGGCATTGATGACCCGACTGCGCACCAGCCCGCCCACCGAACTGGCCAGCTACGCCACGCGCCTGCGCGACCCGCGCATGCCCGAACTTCTGTTCCGCTACCGCGCACGCAACCACCCCGAGACCCTGGATGCGGCCGAGCGCCAGCGCTGGAACGACTACCGTCGCCAGCGTCTGCTCGGCGAACCCGGCCTGGGCGAGCAGACGCTGCCGCAGTACCGGGCGCAGATCGAGGCGCTGCGTGCCGAACACGCGGCCGAACCCGCCCGGCTGGCGCTGCTGCAGCAGCTGACCGACTGGGGCAATCATCTGGAGCAGAGCCTGTGAGTACCTACTTCACCCCCGCCAGCTTCACCTTCCTGCGTGGACTGGCGCGCAACAACGACAAGACCTGGTTCAACGATCACAAGGACAAGTACGAGGCGCATGTGCGCCAGCCGTTCCTGCGCCTGATCACCGACCTGCAGCCGGACCTGGCCACGGTGAGCCCGCACTTCCGTTCCGACCCGAAGACGGTGGGTGGCTCGCTGTTCCGCATCTACCGCGATGCGCGTTTTTCAAACGACAAGTCGCCGTACAAGAGCTGGCAGGGCGCGCGCCTGTTCCATGAGCGCCGCAAGCAGGTTGCTGCCCCGTCGTTCTATATCCACCTGCAGCCTGGTGAGAGCTTCGTCGGGGCCGGGCTGTGGCACCCCGAGCCGGATACCCAGCGCAGGATCCGCCATTTCATCGTCGACAACCCGGGGGCGTGGAAGGCGGCGGCGCATGCCCCGGCACTGCGCAAGCGCTTCGACTTCGAACAGAGCGAGATGCTGGTGCGGGCTCCGCGGGGGTTCGAGCCGGATTTTGAGTTCATTGACGACCTGAAGCACAAGAACTGGGTGTTCTGGCGGCCGCTGGAGGATGCGGTGATGACCGGGCCGAAGCTGCGGCAGACCTTGGCCAAAGACCTTACTGCGCTGGGGCCGTTTGTGGATTATCTGTGTGCGGCGTTGGATCTGGAGTTCTAGCGGTGGGTGGTGCAGCCACGCAGGGCGTGGCTCTACGCCGGGTTGACGGGGGTTGGGGCAAGGTGACGGCATGAAGAAGCTGCTTTGGATTGTGGTTGCGCTGGGGGTGCTGCTGGCGGCCTACGTGGTCGGCGGGCCGTACCTGACCCTGCGCGGTCTGGCACAGGCGGTGGAGCAGCGCGATACCTCCAAACTGGACCGCTACGTGGACTTCCCGATGCTGCGCGCCAACCTGCGCGCGCAGCTGGATGACTACGTGGTGCGGCGGGCCGGGCCGGATGTGCAGTCGAATCTGGTCGGAGCCTTGCTGCTCACCGCCGGCCAGCAGCTGAGTGGCACCGCGGTGGATGCGATGGTGACGCCGACCGGTATCGGAGCGCTGCTGGAAGGGCATACGCTGTGGAAGCGGGCCAGCAATGACCTGGAAAGCAATGATGCCTATGCGCCGCCGAAGGC
>JAEXNZ010000237.1 GCA_023439425.1 Pseudomonadota bacterium | reverse complement strand
TATCTGCAGGCCGCGTTGACCCGCAGTGCGCGGATGGTGGCGGAGACCGGCGTGCATGCGCAGGGCTGGAGCAAGAAGCAGGCGGTGGACTATCTGGTGAAGACGGCTGACATGCCGGCGGAAGATGCGGCGGCCGAGGTGGAGCGGTTCATGGCGCTGCCTGGGCAGACCCTGGCCAATGGGCTGGGTGAGCTGAAGATGCTGGAGCTGCGGGATTCGGTGCAGCGTGCGCAGGGGGCGGGGTTTGATCCGCGCAAGTTCCATGCGGAAGTGCTGCGGGATGGGTCAATGCCGCTGGATATTCTGGATGCGAAGATCAAGCGGTGGATGGCGGCTCCGGCCAGCCCGTGACGTCTGGCCGCGCGGGATGCGTTCGGAATGCTTGTCGTAGAGCCGGGCTTGCCCGGCTGCTCTTGATATCGGGATACCCTCAGCCGGGCAAGCCCGGCTCTACAACACCAAACGCGTGCGATGTCCGATTACGCGCAGCCGGGCAAGCCCGGCTCTACATGTCAGGCGTACGGCTCCGGCTTCACACCCAGCTTCTCGTCGGGGTCGCCCAGCAGCATGGCCTGCAGGAAGTCGCTTTCGAACCAGCGCCGGCACATGTCGGCGATGATTTCTTCCACCGGAATCGGATCCGGCTTGACCGTCGGGTGCTCATAGATCGGTTGGATCTCGGGCACCAGGTCACCAAAGTCAGGCCGGCGACCCTCTTCGCCCATCGCCGCACGCATGCGCTGCGCCAGCGAGGTCGGGTCGGCGTAGATCGTTTCAGGAATTGCAGACGGCGTGGCACCATCCAATTTGTCCAGCATTACGTGGGTACTCCAGTCGTTACATCAGGGAAAGGCAGAGGTTTCAATCGGGCATTCAATGCGGCCAGATACGCCGCCGCACGCTCACGCGCACCGGCCTCCAGGGCTTCGGCGTCCACACTGGCTTCCACTGCACGGGTGATCGACCCGGCGGCATCCAGTTCGTAAACCAGCGGGCCCACACTCAGCACCGGCAGCTCGCCCTGCCCGGCCAGCACCTGCAACGGCAATGCGGGCACGCGCTGGGAAAGTTCGAGCTGCAGTGACTCGCGTAGTACGTGCATCTGCGCCGGCACATGCAGCCGCAGTGCGGTCTCGCCACCGGCCAGGGCGTGCTCGCAGCGTTGCACCACCAGTTGGGCGTCGATCGACTCGGCGGCCAGACTGGCGGTGATCACCGCACGCACCTGCCCCAACACGTGCTCACGCAGGGTCTCGGCATCGGCCAGGGTGGCCTGCAGCAACGGCACCACCTGGGTCAGCGCGTCGGCGTAGCCCTTGTGGAAGCCGTCGCGGTGCGCCTGGGTGGTGGCCTCGGCGACCTGTGCGGGAACGCCATCAAGCGTCTGCGCGGCACGACGACGGGCCACCGCCAGCAACTGGTCGGCTCGCGCGGCCTGTTCCAGTGCACTGGGCGCGATCACGCCGCCCACT
Organism: Pseudomonadota bacterium; assembly: GCA_023439425.1. Taxonomy (GTDB): domain Bacteria; phylum Pseudomonadota; class Gammaproteobacteria; order Xanthomonadales; family Xanthomonadaceae; genus Stenotrophomonas. The sequence continues at coordinate 3,939 of JAEXNZ010000237.1, read as the reverse complement.
GCGAAGTTCAAGGCCTGCTCAGGAAAGCTTTTCAACATAGCTCATCGCACTCCAGAAAAGATCCACGTCGGGCACCACATCGCGCTGTGGGGTGTCACCACTTGCGGTGTACAGCGGCAGGGCCAGCCGGGGGGCCAGCCAGCCCGGCAACAGCGGCGACAGCGCACGCACTTCGGCCGCACCCCAGCGCAGCAACGCGTCGGGGTCGTCTTCCAGCAGCCGTGCCGGTCGTTCCGCCGTGTCGTAGCGCGAATAGCCCGAACGCATGAACGCCTGCACCTGCAAGGGCAACGCGGCACCACCGCGCTGCATTGAGACCCAGTCGCGCAGACGTGCCGCGCCGATCAACACGGCGACCTCCGGCACGCGGTCCCAGACGGCAATCATGCGGCGCGCCAGGGGCGTATTGGCCGAGGCACGTGCCGATGGCATCGGCAGATGGCGCTCACGGATCAACGTGGCATTCAGCCAACGCTGCTGTGCCGGGGTGGCCTTGGCGTACACGCTACGCCACGGCCGGTAGTAGCTGGCCGGGGCGTAGACCAGTCGCAGCAGGTCAGGCCCCACGCCAGCGACTCCTCACCGGGGCCGGGGCACGCTGACGAAGGCGCTGCCACAGCTTGCGCACGCGGCCAGCCACCGCAGGCACAGTGCGCACCAGCACCCAGCCGCATAGCACCAAGGCCACGCCCAGCACCGCGAACAGCCCCAGCACCAGGCCGGACATGCCGCGTTCGGCGGCGGCGGTCACCGCCAGGGTGCGCGGGCCTTCGACCTCGGTCAGGATGACCGAAACGTTGTCGTAATCGATGCCATCGAAGGTGTTGCGCAGGAAGCGCTTGATCGACTGCATCAGCACTTCCTCGTCCACACCCGGTGCATGCGCGACCACGGCTGCAACGTGCATGCGACGCTTGTCGGTACGCCGGTTCTCGCCACCGATGCTGGCGTCGTAGTTCAGGTGCACGCGGGTGGACTGCACGCCATCGATGAGCTGCAGCGACTCTTCCAGCCGCTGTTCCACGGCGGAAATCAGCCGGGCGCGCTCGCCCAGCGGCGTGCTGACCAGCGAATCGGCCGGGAAGGACGTTGCCACCTGGCTGCGGGGAGCCGACGGCAGGTCATTGCGCTGCATCAACTCAATGGATTCGGGCAGGTCACGTGCGGCCACCTGCACCTGGAAGCCGCCCTTGCCGACATTCATCTTCTCCGCGCTGATGTTATGGCGCAGCAGCACGGCAATCACTTCGTTGGCCTGGCGCTCGTCCAGGCCTTCCAACAGGGGCTTGCGGGCACAGCCGGTAAATACCAGCACGGCCAACACGGCCAACAGCACCCACCGCGCCCTGCGGAAAGTGCCGGCAAACAACGGCGTGTTCATGACTTGAGCAGCGTCTCGAAGGTCTTGTTCATGTGGTTGGCCAGGCCAGCGGCCACGGTCATGCGCTTGGTGTAGTCGGCCAGGGCGGTCTGCAGCGCGAACAGATGCGCCGGGTTGCTGGCGGTATACGGGTCGTTGCTGGCCGCCTTGATCATGGCCAGCTCTTCCCCGGAGGTGACGTAGCTGTTGGCCAAAGCGTGGGTCATGCGGTCGGACAGCGATACGGCGGCACCGTCTGCGCCTTCGGCCGTGCCGATGCCAGTGGCAATATGGGAAACTTGCAGCATGGTGGGGACTCCTGCGGGTAATGGCGCTTGGAAGCGACAGGCCGGGGCGCAAGGCACGGGCCTGCCGGGTGCATCAGCCCAGGTTTCGGGCGTTCTGCTTCTGCATGTCGGCCAGACTCTTGGCCGAGTTCGACTGCAGCGAGCGGTAGGTGGTGTACTCGGACAGCTTGGTCTGGTAGTTCGCCAGCAGCTGCGGGTTGGTCGGGTCACCTTCCTCGCCGGTCTCCTTGTCGCCGGCGATCGCCTTGAAAGCCGCATCCAGCTCCGACTTGAGGCGGATCACACCATCATCAAAGTTCTTGCTGTGCTCGCTCAGCCAGCCCTTCCAGCGATTCGGATCTTCAGGAATCTCGGGCTCATTAAACCCAGGCTTTGTGGTCGGTACAGTCATTTCATATCTCCAAAGGGTCGTTAGGTCATCTGCTGCCTGCGGTAGAAAACTCCCAACGACCCTCACCAACGGAGAGCAGCTGATCGTCGGAGTACTGATAGGAGCGCCCCTTGAGCAGGTCGTCCCACAAACGGATATTGATATGCACGCGGCGTGCGCCCCATTCCTGCACATACTCGTCGCGGTAGCGCGCCATGCTGTGCAGCGCCGCATCGTCCAGGAAGCTGTCATTGGTGATGCTGGTACGCGCACCCTGGGTACCCAGGCGGGTACTGATGCCGCGTGCACGCAGGCCGTTTCGGGCCAGATTGATCAGCTGCACATCGGTGACGGTGCGCACATCAATGCGCTTGGCGTAAGGCAGATGTGGAGCCAGCATGGCGGCCACGCGCTTGCGCCGCTCGGCGTCTTCCGGCCCGATGGAGGTGATGACCACCTCCGGCACTTCCGGCGTTCGCAGGCGGATCACCGCGTACTCCACACCTGCGCTGTCGAGGAAAGTGCCAATACGGGCGATTTCCAGATGCCGCACATGGTAGATGTCGTGATGTCGGCCGGCGCGTTCACTGGCGCGCTGCCCCCAGGACATGGCTTCGGCGGTGTCGCCAAAGGCATGGATACGGCCGTGCTTGTCCGGCACCACGTTGTAGTCATACGGCGAATGAGCCAGCACACGCTCCAGGTTGCGCACCTGCGTGGCTGGTCGCTGACGGTCATACAGCCACCACGCAGTGGCGCTCAGCAGGGCCGCCAGCAGCACCAGCATGGCCCACATCGCCGGCGGGGTGCGGTTGACCATCGCAACAGGCACCGCGTCGTCGAAAGCGTCGTACGGCGATGGCACCGGCAGACGATGGTTCAGTACCGCCTCGGACCACGTTTCATGCTCGGCCCGGACCGCCATGGCCAGACCGGCCACATGCACCACCTCGTTGATGGGCAGCTCCTGCGCCATCCAGCAGATGTTGTCGCCTTCGCGCACTTCCAGGCTGAGCCCGATGTCGCCGCAGCGGATGCGGAAGGACGCCGGCAAGTGATCGCCCGGGATGTAGAACACGTTGTCGGCATTGGCCAACGTAGGGGCCAGATTGCTCTCGTGATACGTACGCGCCGAGCCGACGTGGAAAACGGTATCGCCCGGCAGCAGCGTGAATTCAACGCCGTCGAGCTGACCAGAGAGCAGTTTCAACTTGTGAATACGAGGCATGCGAAATCCGGAGTCAAGGTCAAGAAAGGAGCCAACGCAGCGCATCGGCTGCCACGGCGCGCAGACTGACAGCTGCGCGCGGGGCAACGTACAAAAAAAGTTTCAAAGTGATATCGAAGCACGATGTCAACTGCGTCGTGTGTCGTGCTGCACCGTCCTGGTGCAGCCGCGTGCCGCGTCAGCTGCGGCGCGCGTTGTACAGCGCGGTGACCTTGGCCACGTACTGACGTGTTTCCGCATAGGGCGGCACGCGGTTGCCATGGCGCTGCACTGCGCCTTCGCCGGCGTTGTAGGCGGCCAGGATGAGTTCCAGGTTGCCGTTGAAGCGTTTGTTCAGCCAGACCAGGTAGGCGGTGCCGGCGCGCAGGTTCTGTAGGGGATCCAGCAGGTTGCTGGCTCCGAAGCGTTTGCCGGTGGCGGGAATGACCTGCATTAGACCCAATGCACCGGCATGAGAGCGGGCCTGCGGGTTGTAGGCCGATTCGACGGTGACGATGGCATGCAGTAGATGGGCGTCCACGGCGTGCTCAGCTGCGACCTGGTCGATCAGTGGTGCCCATCGGGCGTGGGCAGCGGGTGGACGGTGAGGCAAGGTGCCGGCGGCTGAGGGCCGGCGCACAGACGACCCCACCCCCCCAGGGCGGTGCGGGGCGAAAGCGGAAGCAATTGCTAC
>JAEXNZ010000222.1 GCA_023439425.1 Pseudomonadota bacterium | reverse complement strand
CCATAGTGGTCCGACGCCCAGCGCCCTTCCGCGTACGGCTCGTCGAACAACAACCTGGCCTCACGCGCCACCAGCTGGTCCTGCTGGAAAAACACATGGTCGATCCGGCGCGGCGCATCGAAGTAATGCCGGTTCAAGGTACTCACCTGCGCCAGCTCGTTGTTCACATGCACGCTGCCAAAGCTGTCGCCGTAACGCTGCCGCAGCGGACTCAGATCGCCCGCATCCACCTGCGCATTGAAATCCCCGGCAATCACCACCGGTGCTCCGCCATCGGTGCGCGCCACGAACGCCAGCAGGTCGGCGATCTGCTCGCCACGAATGCGCTTGCCGTCCTCATCCGAACGTTCGTTCAAGTGCGTGGCATACACATTCACCGCCTGCCCATCGACATCGATGCGCATGTGACCGACGGTGCGGTAGTCACGCAATGGAGCCAGCAGATGCTCGTTGCGCGCCAGCACCGGGCGACGCGTCAGCAGCGCATTGCCGTAGCGCTTGAAACGCCCCGGCGGGTCGGTGGAAACAAACAGATAGTCATAGCCCAGCTTGCGTGCCAGCCACGCGGCCTGGTTGCGCACATGCGGCTTCTGGATCACTTCCTGCAGCGCGATCACATCGGGCTGCAGCCGCTCCAGTTCGCGCTGGATCACCCGCCGCCGTTCCGGCCAGTCCTCGCGGTCATGGTGCAGGTTGAAGGTCACCACGCTCATGCTGACCGCGCCGGGCTCGGCCGCCAACGCGCCACCGGCCCAGGCCAGGGCAAGCCCCAGCAGCCACACCAGCGGCAGCCACACGCCCCGCTGCCGCATTACGGAGCCTTGCGCTCTGCGCGCCGCGCCGCCGCCGGAATCTGCACTTCCACCGTGGCCGGCACATGCGGAATACGCAGTTCGCCGTTCATCCACTGCGCCGGCTCACCGTTGATGGTCGCCTCGCCGGGTTCACCGGTGAACGGCCACGGCAGCACCAGCCCACCCTGCGGAGCCAGCAGGCCCGGTTGCACCTGCAGGGTCAGCACCTTGTCGGTGCGGCTCAGCGCATAGCTCAACTGCCCGTGCGGGGTGCGCAGGCCCTTGATCGCCACACCCTTCCCTTCCAGCCAGCGCGTCGGCACGCCGGCCGCCAGCACCAGGCTGTCGTCCACGTCGCGGCTGTAGGCGAACATGTCCAGCGCCGAGCGCACGAAGTCCGAGGCCACCCACGCATGCGGCAGGTCGCCGACGAAGAACGGCTTGCGCGGGGTGCGCGAGACCACTTCGGCCCATTGGTTCCAGGCCTGCGGCGCGCGGTCCTTGAAGAAGAAATCAGTCGCCTGCCAGGCACGGTCGCGCCAGCCCAGGCGCACGAACGCGGCCACGTTACGCCACTCGTACGGGGTGTAGTCCTTCCACTCACGCTTGCCGTCACGACGCTGCTCGAACTGGGTCCAGTAGCGCTGGAAGGTGTTGTCCAGGTACGGCTGCGGCAGGCGGCCCTGCTCGCCACCCGGGGCCAGCGCGATCGTGGTCGAGGTGGCGTCGAAGTCGCCCAGCTCGGCCGCACCCGGCAGGTAGTCGATGTTGTGCTGGGCCACGGCCGCGCGCAGCGAGGCATCGAGGTCGGCGCGGAATTCATCGCGCGAGGCGCTGATCTGCATCGCTTCCAGCTTGCCCAACGCCGCGGCGATATCGGCCGCATCCTTGTAGCCACGCAGCGCCCAGAAGTTGTCCCAGTACGAATGCATCGGCTTGGCCGAATAGCCTTCGTGGCTGATCGACACCGGCATCATGCCGTAGAAAGCCGGATTACGCGCGCGGTTTTCCTCGGTGCGCTCGCTCAGGCGCAGCTGCTCCATGTACTGGTACGCGCCCTGCACATGCGGCCACATCAGTTCCAGGAAGGTGGTGTCGCCGGTGTAACGCCAGTACTCGGCAATGTTGAAGATCAGCTCGCCGTGACTGTCGTTCTCCGGCACCGGGTCGCTGCCGCGCGCATCCACGCAGCACGGCACCTTGCCGTTCTCGAACTGGTAGGGGGCATACCAGTTCACGTACTCACGCACCGCATCACTGCGACCCAGCCGCAGCAGCCCTTCGGAAATCATCGCGCCGTCGCGGATCCAGCTGCGCGAATACGAGCGCGTCCCCGGCTGCAGGCTGGGGCCCACCCGAGAGATCAACATGTGTGCCAGCGCGGTGCGCAGGGTGTCGGCAAGCGGCTTGCCGGCCGCCGGCACCTGCAGGGTCACCTGGTCCAGCTTGGTGCGCCACATCGCCGCCACCTGCTGCTGCGCCTTGCCGGCGTCAAAGCCCTTGGGCGTGCTCCAGTTGCCGGTCTGGGGCAGTACCAGCGCCACCTCGCGGGTCTCGCCGGGCTGCAACGTCCAGCGGTACAGCAGCGCGCCGCTGGCCAGCCCGGTGACATCACGCACTTCGGTGGTGGTGGGCACATGCCCGCTGGCCAGATGCGCGACCTCCAGCTTGCTGTCGAACGCGGTGGCAAAGCTGGCATCGGCCGGCTGCAGCGGGAACACCCGCGGCTTGCCGTTCACTTCCACCTGCCCGGATTCGAAGTCGAGGGTGTCGATCCGGCTGAAGCCGCCGACGGTATTGAGGAACTGGCGCGGCGGGTTCACCTGCCACGGCCGCACGGCCAGGGCCAGGGTGTATTCGTGCGCCACCTTGTCCGGGTTGTGCAGGCTGTAGCGCCCCACCAGCTGGGCGTTGTCCGGCGTGCCCTGTACGAAGCCGGTCACCTTCAGGCCGGCCTTGGGGTGCGTCCAGTCGACGCTGGCAATCGGCAGGTAATCGTCCTGCAAGGACTGTTTGGATTCCACATCCGCCCAGCTCAGCACCTTCTTGTCGACCACCACGAACGGCTCGACGCTGAAGCTGGCCTTGGCCACTTCCAGCGCGCCGTCTTCGCCGATCAGTGCCTGCTCCTTGCCGCCGTCCAGGCCCAGCAGGGTCCAGTACGGTTGTTCACCGCTGAAGCCACGCGGGACCGAGCCGCGCGGCAGATCCGCGCCGACCGACTCGATGAACTCATTCGGGGTGCCGGCAAAATCCAGCGGCTTGATCGCGATGTCACGAATGCCGTAACGCCAGCTGCGCCCGCCCTGCAGGTCGAAGCGCAGGTAGCGCGCCTCGGTGTCCGGCAGCGCCAGCCAGTCGCGGTCGCCGCCACCGCCGGCGGTGATCTCGCGCAGCGTTTTCCAGTCGCGGCCGTCCTGCGAGGCGCGCACCACATACCGCGTGGCCTCCAGGCCCGGCACCCACTGGATCACCGCGCCACCGAACTCACGCACCTTGTGCAGGTCCAGGCTGATGGTCTGTTCGGGCACGCCACCGCTGATCCACACCGTGTCCGGCTTGCCGTCCACCAGCCGGCCCTGCAGCGCGGTGGCGGTGTCGGCAATCACCGAAGCGGTCAGTGCCGAGGTATCGACCGGCGGCAAGGGTTGCAGGGTCAGCCGGTCGAAGCACACCGTGCCGCGCCCACCGACCTTGCTGTAGATGGTGAACTCCACCGACTTGCTGTTGCTCAGCGTGGTCTCGGCCGACGGCCCCCACGCCTTGTCGATCTGGCGCTTGCGGTACTGCACGCCGGTCCAGGTCTTGGGGAAGGCGTAGCCCGGGCGATTCACCCACCAGACGTTGTCGCCGCTGGCGTCGATCAGTTTGACCTGCAGGTCGTTGCCCGGCGAGTCGCCACGGATCTGGAAGCCCAGCTGGTAATTGTCCGGCCAGGTGATCGGCAGTTCGCGGCGGATGCCCACATAGCCGGACACCTCGTGGAAGTTGTAGTCCAGGCACAGCGCGCGTCCGCCACCATTGCCGGCCACGCTGCGCAGCGAACCGCTGACCTGGTCGGACACCACCAGCTTCCAGGCCGACATGTCGTCGAAGTTGTCCAGCACCTTGACCGCGGCCGGAGCCGCCGGAGGTGCTGCCACCGCCGTCATCGACACCACCGCACCCAGAACCAGACTCACCGCAACGACGGCACGTTTCACCCTTTGACACTCCCCAGCAGCAGACCTTGGATGTAATAGCGCTGCAGCACCAGGAACAGTGCCAGCACCGGAACCACCGTGACCACCGCGCCGGCCATCATCATTTCAACGTCCATGATGTGTTCGCGCGACAGCGTGGCCAGGGCAACCGGCAAAGTGTAGTGTTCCTGGTCGGTCAACACGATCAACGGCCACATGAAATCGTTCCAGGCCCCCATGAAGGTGAAGATCGACAGGGTCACCAGGACCGGTTTGAGCATGGGCAGCACGATCTGGAAGAAGATCCGCAGCTCCCCTGCCCCGTCGATGCGGGCCGCTTCCAGCAGTTCATCCGGAATCGAGCGCGCGTACTGGCGCACCAGGAAGATGCCGAACACGCTGGCCAGCGCCGGCACCACCACGCCGCCGTAGCTGTTCACCAGCCCCAGCTGCTTCATCAGCAGGAACAGCGGCAGCATCGCCACCTGCGCCGGAATCACCAGCGCCGCCAGCAGCAGCTGGAACAGGCGCTCGCGGCCGACGAAACGCAGCTTGGCGAACGCATAGCCGGCCATGGTGTTGAGCAGCAGCGAACCCAGGGTGATCGCCAGCGACACGCCCAGGCTGTTGATGAAGTTGTTGCCCATGCCGGTGCGGGCGAACAGTTCATGGTAGTTGTTGGTGGTCACCGACGAGGGCAGCAGCGGCGGCGGGAAATGCGCCGCCTCGCCGGTCGGCATGAACGAGACCGACACCATCCACAGCAGCGGGGCCAGGCTGATGGCGGCCAGCACCGCCAGCCCCCCGTTCACCCACCACGCGTGCCAGCGCGACTGGCCGATTTCACGACTCATACCAACTGCCTCTTGCGGCCGAAACGCAGCATCACGGTGGTGACGGCCAGGATGATCAGGAACAGCAGGAACGCCACCGCCGATGCACGGCCGAGGTTCCACCACTTGAAGCCTTCTTCAAACATGAAGTACAGCACGCTCACGGTGCTCTGCAGTGGGTCGCCACGGGTCATCACGTAGGGCTCGGCGAACAGCTGGAAGTAGCCGGACACGGTAATCACCCCGACCACCAGCAGCACCGGCCCCAGCATCGGCAGGGTGATGTGCAGGAACTGCTTCCAGCGCGAGGCCCCGTCGATGCGCGCGGCCTCGTACAGGTCGTGCGGAATCGCCTGCAGTCCGGCCAGGAAGATCACCATGTTGTAGCCGAAGTTCTTCCACACCGCGAACAGCATGATGGTCGGCATCGCCCAGTTGGGGTCGCCCAGCCAGTCGATCGGGTCGATGCCGATCTGGCCCAGCCCGTAGTTCACCAGCCCGTAGCTGGTGTGGAACAGGTACCGCCAGATCACCGCCACCGCCACCAGCGTGGTTACCACCGGGGCGAACAGCGCGGTGCGGAACAGCGCCTTGAAGCGCGCCGCCGGGGCGTTGAGCAGCATTGCTGCGCCCAGCGACACCGCAATCGACATCGGCACACCGACGATCACGAAGTAGGTGGTGTTCCACAGCGACTTCCAGAACATCGGGGTCTGCAGCAGGTCGATGTAGTTGCCCAGCCCGACAAAGCGCAGGTTGGCACCGTCGGCCAATGCATACAGGTCGAAGTCGGTGATGCTCAGTGCGAGTGCCGACGCCACCGGCAGGCCGAAGAACACGCCGATCACCACCAGCGCCGGGCCGGCGAACAGCCAGCCAATCAAGGAACGCTGTTTCATGGCTGCACCTCCGCCTTCGCCGCCTGTTGCTGATCGAACATCCAGCGGCGCTTGGCCAGCACCTTGTCAACGCGGTCATCCAGCTCGGTCACGGCCTTGTCCTGGTCCATGCCGCCACGCACCACCTTCTCGGTGACGATGCGCATTTCCTGCACGATCCGCTCCCACTCCAGCACCTTCGGCGTGGCCCGCACGCGCTCGAGCTGGTCACGGAACGGCTGCGCCAGCGGGTCATTGGCCAGCGACGGGTGTTCCCAGGTGCTGCGACGCGGCGGCAGGTCGCCGATGATGGAATGGAAACGCTGCTGGATATCCGGGCGCGACAGGAACTCGATCAGCTTCCACGACGCTTCCTTCTGCTGCGACGAGCGGAAGATCACCAGACTGGTGCCACCGGCAATGCCCGCACCCAGGCCGTCCGGACCGGGCAGCGCGGCGGTGCCCCACTTCCCCTCCAGTTCCTTGGGCTGCAGCTTCTTGAACTCACGGATGTTCCAGGGCCCGGACAGATAGAACACGTTGAAGCCGCGGAAGAACTCGTCCCACACGTTGCTGATCTGGGTTTCGGACATGCGCGGGGCCCAGCCCTGCGCGAACATGTTCTCGTAGAACGCCAGCGTGCGGCGGAAGCCCGGGCTGCGGAAATTGCCCCGGGTGTCGTGGTCGCGCAGCAGCGGGTCCGGCTGCTGCAGGGCGAACGACAACTGCTGCTCGAACTCGTTGATCGGCATCAGCACCGCATAGCGGTTCGGGCCCTGCATCTTTTTGATGTCCGCCATCATCTGGTTCCATTCGTCCCAGGTTGTCGGCGGGTGGTCATGGCCGGCCTTGGCCAGCAGGTCCTTGCGGTAGTACAGAAGGCGGGTGTCCACGTACCACGGCACGCCGACCAGTTCGTCGTGGATGACGTTGGTGTCCCAGATACCCTGGAAGTAGTCGGCCGGGTCCACCACCTTCGACTGCGCAACGAATGGCTGCAGCGGGGTCAGCGTGTTGAGTTCGGCGAACTCGGGAATCCAGGTGTTGCCGAGCTGGCACACGTCCGGCAGGCCATCGGCGGCGAACGCAGTCAGCAGCTTCTCATGCGCGGCGGTCCACGGAATGTTCTGCACATCGACGTGGATGCCCGGGTTCTCCGCTTCGAATTCGCGGATCAGCCCACTCACCACCTCGGCCTCGCGGCCCATCGCCCAGAAGCGCACGGTGACGCCTTCCGGCTCCTTGCGGCAGGCACTCAACACCAGGCTGCCGATCACCAGCAGCAATAAAGTCACCCAACGGCGGGGACGCAAAATCACGGGCACTGCTTACTTTCCTTGCGGCTGGCTGCGGTTGTTGTTGGCATTGTTCTTCTGTTCCTGCGCTGCAGCGGCGCGCGATTCGGCAATGCCGATCGAACGGGCGGCGGCCGCCTTTTCATCTTTCTGCAGCTCCAGCGGCATCTCCTCGCCTTCCGGGGTCAGCCAGCCACCGCTGAAGCCGGCACGTTCCAGACCGCGCCGGATATGCGGATTGGTCTTCATCACGTCCCAGACGAAATCGTTGCGGTAGTTGGCAATCATGGTCAGGATCGGGCCCTGGTCGATGCCGATGTAGTCACTGGCCACCCAGCCGCGATCGGGCACCATGCGCCCGGTCTTGATCGGAATGTCGAAAGTGAAGCTGGGGTTGAACGAATCCAGGAAGCCATAGCTGGAATACAGGTAGTCGCCGTAGCGCTTGTGCATTTCCAGCGTGGCCGGAATCACTTCTTCCGGCGCGAACACCACCGAGGAGATCGCCGCAGTCGGTGCAATGGTGCCGTCGTCGAAGTTCTCGCGCAGGCCCGCACCGCGCGAGGAGTAGTGGCGGAACTGTCGCTGCTCGCCACGGAACTCCTGGGTGGTGTTCTGCGGACCGTCGCTGGCGGTCAGGCCCCACACGTTCTCGCCGTACTCCTTCCAGTTCATCGGGTTGGCAATGGCGTATTCGCGCTGCGCCAGGGCCGCTGAACGGCTGTTGAGGAAGTAGGTGCTGCCACGCTCGCGCATGTACGCATCCTGGATGTCGCGGAAGTCGATCCAGACGTGGGTGTACTGGTGGCCGAACAGCGGGCCGAACGACAGGTATTCCTGACCCTGGAACACGCCCCAGTCGTTGTCATAGGTGCGGGTCCACACGGTCCACGCGTCCGGGCTGACCGGGTGCGTCGGCGAGCCCAGCGCCAGGATGTAGACCATCATGGCTTCGTTGTAGCCCATCCAGTCATGGTCGATGAAGCCGCTTTCCGGGAACCAGCCCATCGAGATCAGCGGCGAGCGCTGCTGCAGCCACGGCCAGTCCACGCGCTTGTACAGCGTATCGGCAATGGCGCGGATTTCTTTTTCGCGCGGGTCGTCACCGGTGTAGTACGACTGTGCGAACAGCACGCCCATCATCAGCAGCGCGGTGTCCACGCTGGACAGTTCCACCCAGCTGTCATAGCGGTGGCCGGTCTGCATGTCCAGGAAGTGATAGTAGAAGCCCTTGTAGCCGCCCTTACCGGTGCGCTGCGGCCCGGTGGACAGGTCACGGAAGAACTTCAGCGTGGTCAGGGTGCGGTCCACCGCCTGGGTGCGGCTGACCCAGCCGTTTTCCACGCCAATGGGGTATGCGGTCAGCGCGTAGCCCACTGCCGCGATGCTGGCGAACGGGCGCGAGGGATAGCGGTCCGGGCTGAGCCCGTTGACCTCATTGGTGGTGTCCCAGAAGAACTGGAAGGTGCGGCGTTCGATATCGTCGAACAGCGGCGGCAGTTCCGGTTTCATCGGGCGCGGGGGGGCATCGGCTTCGATCAGGATCACCGGCGGCTTGGGTTTGGCGGGCGTGGGTTCTGCCTGCGGCTTGCAGCCAGCGACGGCCACTGCCAGCACTGCCATTGCCAATACGCGCGTTGCCTTCATCGTGCCTGCCCTCCTCGGAAATGCGGTTTCCACGTCAGCATACCGGTACGTGGAGTGAAATCGTTTACAGCTGAAACGCTTAAAAAACCGGTTCTCCCCCGGTTGGCGGGGGGACCGGTTTTCCGTCGTGACACGCAGGGCGTGTCACCTACGGTGCATCTATCCCGTAGG
>JAEXNZ010000183.1 GCA_023439425.1 Pseudomonadota bacterium | reverse complement strand
GGCCTGGATCCGGAGCACTACCAGTGGTACCGCGATTTCCGCCGCTACGGCTCGGTGCCGCACGCCGGCTTCGGCCTCGGCTTCGAGCGCCTGGTGGTGTACGTGTGCGGGCTGGGCAACATCCGCGACGCCATCCCCTACCCGCGCGCACCGGGCAGCGCCGAGTTCTGACCCTGCCGCGCCCACTCTGATCACGGAGGCCACTGCATGACCCTGTTCTTCGCGCTGTGTTTCGTCGGCGTGGCGATCGCCGGGTTCAGTGCCTTCGTGATCTTCTGGCCGCTGACGCTCATCCATATCCGCGACCGCCACCCGGCCCTGGCCGACCGTTTCGGCAGCGGCGCGTTCCTGCAGCCGCAGGCGCTGCGCTGGCTGCTGGGGCGCGATTACCGACAGACTCCCGACCGCTCGCTGTCGGGGCTTGCGACGCCGGCCTGGCTGTCGCTGCTCACCTTGCTGGCCGGACTGGGCATGGCTGCCCTGCTCTGGCTGCTTTCACTGGTACTGACATGAACGACATTTCCACCGACCGCGACTCCTGGTGGCTGGCCAGCCTGGGCAACACGCTGATCTGGGCCCGCCTGCGCATCCGCCCGGCCGGCACCGCCGAGGTGCTGGACAGCGATGGCAACACGCTCAGCTACGACAGCGAAGACACCGCCCGCGCGCAGTTGTTCGACGCCGAATTCGTCGAGTTCGACGGCCTGGACGAGGAAGATGCACTGGTGCGCGGCTTCTCGCTGCACGAAGTGCAGCCGCCGCAGGCCGCCAACGACGACGGACTGCGCGGGCGCATGGTGCAGAGCCTGGGCCGGAGCGTCTGAGGCCCCCGTGTTCACCCCATCCTCCTTCGCCACGCGCGATCTGGTCTGGCTGGACCGGCTGATCGCACGCGATGCGTTCGTGACCGTGGTGACCACCGGCCCCGATGGCCTGCCCTGTGTGACCCTGCTGCCGGTGCTGTACCGCCGCGATGCCGATGGCATCGTGATCGAAGGACACTGGGCCAAGGCCAACCCGCAGTCCCGTCACAGCGGCCCGGCGCTGGTGCTGGTGCACGGCCCGCACGGCTACGTGTCGCCGGGTTGGTACCCTGACAAGGAAAGCGAAGGTCGCGTTCCGACCTGGAACTACGCCGCCGCCGAACTGCGCGGCACGCTGGACACCATCACCGACCGCGACTGGCTGATCGACCTGCTGGACCGGTTGAGCCTCCATAACGAAACCCAGGTCGGCAGCGACTGGCGCTTTGACCCTGATGATGCGCGGCAGGCCAAGCTGCTGCCCGCCATTGTCGGTTTCCGTTTCCGCGCCGAGCAGGTGCAGATCAAGCTCAAGCTGAGCCAGAACCACCCCGATGCCAACCAGGTGTCGGTGATTGCTGCCCTCGAGGCCGAAGGCACCCCCGCTTCCCGCGAGCTTGCGCAGTGGATGCGCGATGTTCGCGACCCGGCCGCCAATGGCGGCTGACACCACAGGAATACCCGCCTCATGAAAGACATCCACAAGCTGCTGCAGAATAACCGCGACTGGGCCGACCGGATCGAGAAGGAAGACCCGGAGTTCTTCGCCCAGCTGGCCAAGCAGCAGCACCCGGAATACCTGTGGATCGGTTGCTCGGACTCACGCGTGCCGGCCAACCAGATCATCGGCATGGCCCCGGGTGAGGTTTTTGTCCACCGCAATATCGCCAATGTGGTGGTGCATACCGACCTGAACTGCCTGAGCGTGATCCAGTACGCGGTGGACCAGCTGAAGATCAAGCACATCCTGATCGTCGGCCACTACGGCTGCGGCGGCGTGCATGCCAGCTTGAACAATGTGCGCGTGGGCCTGGCCGACAACTGGCTGCGCCATGTCAGCGACGTTGCCCAGAAGCATTCCGCCATTCTCGACGGGATCGACGATCCGGACCTGAAGCATGCACGCCTGTGCGAACTGAACGTGATCGAGCAGGTAGTCAACGCCTGCCGCTCGACCATCGTGCAGGACGCCTGGGCGCGTGGCCAGAAGCTGATGGTGCACGGCTGGGTGTACAGCCTCAAAGACGGTCGCGTCAGTGAAATGGGCATTGACGTGGGCGCACCGGAAGACCTGCCGGCGGCCTACGAAAAAGCACTCGCCCATGTACCGCGCCACGGCAAGCGCGACTGATCACCACTGCAAGGAATGCCCCCATGCTGCCCTCCCCGATCAACCTGCACGCCTGGATCGAAGACAACCGGCATCTGCTGAAGCCGCCGGTCGGCAACAAGATGATCGAGAACGGCGACTTCATCATCATGGTGGTGGGCGGCCCGAACAGCCGCACCGACTTCCATTACGACGCAGGCCCGGAGTGGTTCTATCAGCTGGAAGGGGAGATGACCCTGAAGGTGCAGGAAGACGGCCAGGTGCGCGACATTCCGATCCGCGCCGGCGAGATTTTCCTGCTGCCGGCCGGTGTGCCGCATTCGCCGCGCCGCCCCGCTGGCGGCGTTGGGCTGGTGGTGGAGCGCAAGCGCCTGCCGCATGAGCGCGACGGGGTGATGTGGTTCTGCGAGCGCTGCAACCACAAGCTGTATGAGGTGTACTTCACCCTGGAGAACATCGAGACGGATCTGCCGAAGGTGTTTGCCGAGTACCAGGCGGACCTGGAGCTGCGCACCTGCGATGCCTGCGGGCATGTGGATCCGTTGCCGGGCGGGTGATCCGACCGAACCGTAGAGCCCCGCCCAGCGGG
>JAEXNZ010000119.1 GCA_023439425.1 Pseudomonadota bacterium | reverse complement strand
ACTGTGTGCTGCCGGCCGCGCGCTGCCCTGCCCGCCTTCGACATCAGCGGTGATATACAGGCCGCGGTTCTGCACACCCACGCCCACGTCGTCCGGCAGGATGTAGGCATTGCCAGCGACTACCGGCTGTTCGGATTCGGCCAGCAGCACCGGCAGCGCCGACACGCGCGCCATCTGCTTGACCAGGTTGCCGTAGCGGCCGCCGTCCAGTCGCATGTAGACCAGCACCGGCGCGGCCAGACCGGCCGGCAGCGACGCCAGCAGGCGACGCAGCGCGTCGGGGCCGCCGATGCCGGCCAGCACCAGCACCGCGCCCGGCGCGGCGTCGCTGGGTGGCAGATCCGGTTCAAGCTCGACCAGCGACAGACCACCGGGGTGGATGTCTTCAGCCGGCTCCTCCTGCGCGTTCTCGACCGCGGCCGCACGCTCGGTGGCGACCGGAACATCGTCGGTCTCGACCAGCGACCAGCTGCTGTGGTGACCCACGGCAGCCGGCGGCGCAGCAACGGGTACCGGGGGGGGGTGGGGCGGGGGCCGGCCCGGGCGACGACTCCGCGGCCTGGATGGCAGCCAGGGCTTCTTCCAGTGACAGCGGCTCGCTGTAGCCTTCGCGCGCCGGGTACAGACCGTCAGCAGGCACCTCCGGTGCCGCATCGAAGGCTTCGCGCACGTGGAAATCCAGAGGGGCATCCGCGTGCAGCTCGGCCGGGGTCACCGGCAGGCCGGGTTCCAGGTCGAGGATGCCTTCCTGTTCAGAGCCCGGCGGCAGCACGTCCTGATGCCCGTGCAGCTTGGCCACCAGATGACGCGCCCAGCGCTGCGCTTCCCAGCCTTCGCGACGCGCGGCCAGTTCGGCCTCGTCGAAGATCAGGGTCAGCGCCGGCGACGCCAGCACCGGGTCCAGTCGCTCCAGCGCTTCCTCGATGGCAGGCTCGAGTGCGACCAGCACAGCAGCCGCACCGGCACCGCGCAGCGTGTCGGCCTGCAGCGTATTGGGGTCTTCTTCCAGCACCACGCTGGCACCGGCCTGGACCAGTGCTTCACGCAGGCGCTCACGCGCCGGCCCGGTCCGGGCCAGCAGGGCAACCGACAGCGGCGAGATCAACTCATTCTCGGACACGGGCGATCCCCAGCAGGTCATACACGTTTCGCATCAGGTCCAGCTCCTGGTACGGCTTGCCCAGGTAGCGCTGGACACCGATTTCAAAGGCGCGTTGACGGTGTTTGTCGCCGCTGCGCGAGGTAATCATCACGATCGGCACATCCTTGTAGCGCGGATCGGCACGCATGGTGGTGGCCAGTTCATAGCCGTCCATGCGCGGCATTTCGATATCCAGCAACATCAGGTCCGGCACGCGCTCTTCCAGGCGCTCCAGTGCTTCGATACCGTCGCGGGCAACCGCCACTTCGAAGTTGTGGCGCTCGAGGATGCGGCCGGTCACCTTGCGCATGGTCAGCGAGTCGTCGACCACCATCACCAGCGGAACCTGACGCTCGCTGGCCTGGGCGGTGGTATCGACCGGCTTGATCGGGTTGGCCTGGTGACGGCGCACCAGCGGTGCAACGTCCAGGATGACCACGACGCGGCCATCGCCGGTAATGGTGGCACCGTAGATACCCGGTACCGACGCGATCTGCAGGCCGACCGGCTTGACCACGACTTCGCGGTTGCCCAGCACCTGGTCGATGGCCACGGCAGCACGCAGTTCACCGGCGCGCACCAACAGCAACGGCACCTGATCCTGGCCTTCGGCCTTGGCCTGGCCCTGACCCACCAGCGTGCCCAGGTCATGCAGGGCAAACTCTTCGCCGCCGTAGTGGTAGCCACCGTTGGCCGATTCGAAGCGCTCGCGGGAGATCCGGCCGATACCGCTGACCGAGGCGACCGGCACCGCAAAGGTGGTTTCGCCGATCTGCACGAACACGGCCTGGGTGACCGCCAGGGTCTGCGGCAGGCGCAGCGTGAAGGTGACGCCCTTGCCACGCACCGAGTGGATGTCCACCGAGCCGCCGAGCTGGCGTACTTCGTTGTGCACCACGTCCATGCCCACGCCACGGCCCGCCAGCTGGCTGACCTGGTCGGCGGTGCTGAAACCGGCAGCGAAGATCATCGCGTCCAGTTCGGCTTCGCTGATCTGCGCGCCGGCCTCGATCAGGCCACGCTGTTCGGCGCGGCGGCGGATCGCGTCGCGGTCCAGACCGGCACCGTCGTCGGCCACTTCCAGCACGATTTCCGAGCCTTCGCGGCGCAGACGGATGGCGATCTCGCCTTCTTCCGGCTTGCCGACAGCGCGACGCTGCGCTGGCGTTTCCAGACCATGTGCCACCGAGTTGCGCAGCATGTGCTCCAGCGGCGCGACCATGCGGTCAAGCACGTTGCGGTCGAGTTCCCCATGGGTACCGTCAAGGGTGACGTGCACCTGCTTGCCGGTATCCTGGCCCGCCTGACGGACCACGCGACGCAGGCGCGGCACCAGGCCATCGAACGGCACCATGCGCGCACGCATCAGGCCATCCTGCAGTTCCGAGCTGGCGCGCGACTGCTGCTGCAGCAGCACGTCGTACTGGCGCGACAGGTCGTCCAGCACACCCTGCAGACCGCCAAGGTCGGCCGCCGATTCGTTCAGCGCACGGCTCAGCTGCTGCAGCGTGGAGAAGCGGTCCAGTTCCAGCGGATCGAACTTGTGGTCGACCTGCTCCTGTTCGCGCTGGTAACGGG
>JAEXNZ010000505.1 GCA_023439425.1 Pseudomonadota bacterium | reverse complement strand
GGCTCTTCGTAGGTCGAGGCGATCAGGCGCATGGTTTCGTTCAGGCGCTTGGGGTCCAGGCGCAGGTCGTTCTTGCGGGCCACTTCGCCGACCAGCAGGCCGACCAGCACGCGCTTGGCAGCAGCGTCCTTGAAGCCTTCGTGGGCGTCTGCCGGGACGTCCCCCGGGTTGCGGCCGCTGCGACGGATCTGCTCGACCTGCTGGGCCAGCATGGCACGGGCTTCGTTCTCGACCAGACGCGGCGGCATTTCCACCGAAGCGTAGGCGGCGATCAGCTGCTCGCCCACTTCGCGGCGCAGGCGGTTCATCAGCGCGCCCTTCAGTTCGCGCTCCAGGTTGGCACGGATGTCCTTGCGGAACTGCTCCAGGTCACCACCCTTCACGCCGAAGCTCTTGATGAAGTCGGTATCCACTTCCGGCAGCACCGGCTCGGACACGTCCACCGCCTTCACGGTGACCTGGACCTGCTTGCCGGCCAGGGCCGGGACGCGCCAGTCGGCCGGGAACTCGACGTCCAGGGTCTTTTCTTCACCCTTGGCCAGGCCGACCAGGCCCTTTTCGATCTGGTCGAACATCATGCCCTGACCGATGACCACGCTGCCCTTTTCGGTGCCTTCGGCCGGCAGGCGCTCATCGCCAGCCTGCGAGAACGTTTCCAGCGCGACCAGGTCGCCGTCCTGGGCACCGCGGGTGACCGGGCTCCAGCTGCGGCGCTGTTCGCGCAGATTGGTGATCATCTGGTCGATGTCGGCGTCGGAGATCTCGGCGGTGTGGCGCACGACGGTCAGCTTGCTGACGTCGACGTCGCCGAAGTCCGGGATCAGTTCCACGGTGGCCACGAAGGAGAACTCGCCTTCGTCGCCCTTGTCGATGCGCGGGGCACCGGCGATGCGCAGGTCGTGCTCGCGCACGGCGGCGTCGAAGGTTTCACGCAGCAGGCCGTCCAGCGCTTCATTGCGCACCTGCGCGCCGAAGCGCTGCTCGATCACCTTGGCCGGCACCTTGCCCGGGCGGAAGCCCTTGATGCGCGCGGTGCGGGCGATTTCGCCCAGGCGACCGCTGATGTGCGTCTGCAGGCGATCTTCCGGCAGCGAGAAGGTCAGGCGGCGTTCCAGATTGCCGGTGGATTCGATCGAAGCTTGCATGTTGACTCCTGCCACCGGTGGCGCGGCCCCCGGCACTGATGTGAATGAAACGGGTTTTGGAGACGGGACCGTGGACGCACAATCCCGCCGCAGCCCTGTAGTTTGGCCGATATCGGGCAGCGCCGCCAGCACAGGGCCGGAAGCGTCAATCCGGACCCCCGTTCAGGGTGGGCAGACCGTCTCCCGTCAGGCGGGACGTGCCCTCGAACAGCCCGGCCCCAGCCGGGTCTGTGGTGCGAAAGGGGGGACTCGAACCCCCACGCCTTGCGGCACTGGAACCTTCCTCCAGTGCAGATTAACCTAAAGCGTTGATGCAGCTCAATTTTGGCCCATTCGGTGTGCCACAAGCGGCAGATCGCGCCTCCGCCTTCGCATTTCCATCGCTTGATCGGTGCAATTCCTTCGCCAGATGAATACTCCCTCGGGTAGACTTCAGGCTCCCGTGCCGGTGTGGCGGAATTGGTAGACGCAAACGGTTTAGGTCCGTTCGCCTTTGGCGTGCAGGTTCGAGTCCTGTCACCGGTACCACGGGATCGCTGCCAAGCCGCACCTCTGCGGGAAGTTCGCCTGAGTCAGCGTCATATTTTCAGAATGCACCCGCGAGGCTTCCGGCTAGTCGCAACAACGGAGTCTTGGCCAAACATGATGAGTTGCGTGTCAGTAGGTGCTTCTAACGTCAGCTCGTGACTCACGGGAGCCAGGTCAACCATCACATCAATCACCTCATCCGGGTAGCGCACGCGCAATCCCGCGAGATCCCGGTAGGGCAGCGCCCATCCCCCCGTTGACTTCCAGATGGCAAATGCCAACGGGTAAAACTTCATCAGCCAGTAGGTGGAAATGTCTCCGCCCCTAGTGAGATCCAATGAACCCGCGTCGCGGATGAGCGCCTGCCGACGATAGGGATAAATCCAGTAGTGGACATTGACACCGGCAGGCAAAGGCAGAGTTTCGTCCAAGAAGAAGTCCCGCCATTGCTCCGTGAGCGGCCCTTTTTGATAGCGATCAACTCCTACTGCCGCCAAGTGCCCCCAAACCGCGCGAATCAGTAGGGCAGGCTTTGTAGGCACCGCCATGACTGAGGGCAGCGCCAAGTCCGATGCAAGCAACCCACTGACTCGCTTGGTGAAGTCGATAAGCACCGGATCATATCGGCCGCCGAGCAGCGCGTTGTTGCACCGGCCGCACAGCGTACGGTACTTCACCCCATCCTGAGCTTTTGTCTTGATCGCCTTCCCCGCATCAAGCAGATGCGTGACGTGTTGAAGCTCAACAGCACTTGGATTCACACAGCCTTTGGGCGGAGTGTGATCCTCAGTCAGTGGGCCAGTGTTGCCACAGATGTTGCAAACCCCAAACTTCGCACCGCGCGTCACCACATGGAGAGGCATAGTCGAACTTCCCAAGGAGTTCACGAATGCAGCGCGCTATCTATCTATGCACGCCGCTGATCTCAGTCCCGCAGACGGTCCATTTCGGCCCGGAGTCTACGAAGCTCTGCATAAGGCATGGTTGGAATATTTTCGCGCTGCGCAAAGCGGATTCCGTCATCGCGCAACTTGTAGACCAATCCTGACTGAGTGCTGTAGTTGAAATAAGCATAGTCTGCCTCCGCCAGCTCCCGCAGGGCCAAAGTCACATCTGACAACGGGTGGACTCCGAAGCCCGCCACTTGGAGAAACTTGCGGGTTTGTTCGGGGCTGAGTTCGCCAGCATCAACTGCCCGAAGCGCCTTCAGCACTAGAAGCGCCAGCCCTTCAGGTCGCCACGAGGACGGAGCTTGAGGCGACACCTGCTGGATGGCGGCAACTTCCTTCTTACTCGCGCGGAAGGAGCTGAGTGCCAAGACGAACAGCAACGGAAGGGCTAGCGCAATGCCTAACATCGCCCAGACAGGAACGGTCACACCTTTGCTCAACCACTGGCCGATCACGGGCACGAACTTGAGCGCCCAAGTGCCTGCGCCAACAATGGCCGCAACGACTACGCCTTCGAGAATTGCACGCCAAAAACTCTTGTCGCTAGCCAAGTAACGCCCCTCCGTGGTGTGCCAAGGGGTGTGCCAACGTCGCGGCACACAGCCTAGAAATTGTGTGCCAATTGTGTCGCTGTGCCGAACATGTGACGCGCACGTAGCGCTAAGTCATTGAATTGCAAGAGACCGGAGGGGAACCTAAATCCAGGGCGTCTACCAATTCCGCCACTTTCGCGCAGGGCGGGATTATAGGGGAATTGGGCGGTCGCCAGCACCGCCTAGCGACGCGCCATGCGCGTCGTGTCGACCACCTGCAGCAAAACACGCCACCTGTACTGCATGGCTTGCCCACGCGTAGAGCCACGCCCTGCGTGGCTGCATATGCCAGATCGCAGACAAGAAAAAAGCCGCTTGGCGAACCAGGCGGCTTCTGTCTTGGTGGGCTGTCAAGGATTCGAACCTTGGACCTATTGATTAAGAGTCAACTGCTCTACCAACTGAGCTAACAGCCCGAAAATCGGGAGGCGAATTATGACGCATTGCGACATCGAGTTGCAAGCATTTTTTGCTGGCGGGTTGTGTCGCGAAAAGCCTCCTCCGTTCCGGGGTCCATGCATTAAAGAACCCGGCGGCGACATCGGCGGTCGCCTGTCGATCGACCCTACCCGTCCACTTCCCGTAGCGACGCGCCATGCACGTCGTGCCGACCGTCCGCGCCACCCGTAGAGCCACGCCCTGCGTGGCTGCGCAACGCTTGATCGCAGACAAGAAAAAAGCCGCCGGACGTATCCGGCGGCTTCTGTCTTGGTGGGCTGTCAAGGATTCGAACCTTGGACCTATTGATTAAGAGTCAACTGCTCTACCAACTGAGCTAACAGCCCTGAAAAACTCAGGCGATCATTGTAACGACTTCGCCTTTTTCTGCAACCCGGAAGCGCCTTCGGCGCACCTGGCTTTGAAACAGTGGGGTGGCTGAGGGGATTCGAACCCCCGACCACCGGAATCACAATCCGGTACTCTAACCAACTGAGCTACAGCCACCACTGAAACCTTTTGAATCATTGCCTCCTGACGCATGCGCCAGTTGGCGCGCCCGACAGGAATCGAACCTGTAACCGCCGGCTTAGAAGGCCGGTGCTCTATCCAGTTGAGCTACGGGCGCTCATGCCGGATTGTCGCATTCCAATCCCGTTTTGAGCAGATTGGTCGGGGTAGAGGGATTCGAACCCCCGACATCCTGCTCCCAAAGCAGGCGCGCTACCAGACTGCGCTATACCCCGGCGGTAAATCCCTCGAGGTTGCCCCCGAAAGAGTCGGCTATTTTGGGAACCGACGAGGCATCTGTCAACGGTTTTCACACAAAATTTCACAAACATCGCTCGGGAAGCCCACGCGGTAGCCGACAGACCGCCCGCTCCACTATGCTCGCCCCAGCGGCCGGACGGCCTCCATCCACACCTTTCAAGGAGATTGGCAATGCGCAGCGGCAACCCCGCCCTTTCCGAATCGACGTTCCTGGACCTGTCCAGCGGGGCCGTCGTGGCCCGGCCGGACCAGGCCATGACCCTCAACGGCACGGTCAACAAGACCGGCATCCTGTTGCTGCTGACCGTGCTGACCGCCGCCTTCGCCTGGAGCCAGACCGTCGGCATCGACGGGCAGATCAATCCCGCCGCCAAGCTGTACGCCATCGGCGGTGCGGTGGGCGGCCTGATCCTGGCCCTGGTGACGGTGTTCAAGAAAGAATGGTCGCCGGTGACGGCTCCGGCCTACGCGCTGGTGGAAGGCTTCTTCCTGGGCGCTATCTCGGCGATCTTTGAAATGCGCTTCCCGGGCATCGTGTTCCAGGCGGTGCTGCTGACCTTCGGCACCCTGTTCGCCCTGCTGTTCGCCTACCGCAGCGGCATCATCAAGGCCACCGAGAACTTCAAACTGGGCGTGGTGGCGGCCACCGGCGGCATCGCCCTGCTCTACCTGGCCTCGTTCGTGCTGGGCTTCTTCAACATCAACGTGCCGGTGATCCACG
>JAEXNZ010000158.1 GCA_023439425.1 Pseudomonadota bacterium | reverse complement strand
CGTGCGGGATGCAGAAGGTCTTGTGCAGGTTCAGGTGCGAAACGTCCGAACCCCACTTGCCCGGCTTGGCCACGCCGACCAGGGCGTTCATGTTGGCGCCGTCGGTGTACACCTGGCCGCCATGCTGGTGGACGATGTTGCAGATCTCGACGATCTCTTCCTCGAACACGCCGTGGGTGGACGGGTAGGTCACCATCAGCGCGGCCAGACGGTCGCTGTACTTCTCGGCGTTGAGGCGGATGTCCTCGACGTCCACGTTGCCGTTGGCGTCAGTCTTGGTCACCACCACCTTCATGCCGCACATCTGCGCCGAGGCGGGGTTGGTGCCGTGCGCGGAATCGGGAATCAGGCAGATGTCGCGGTGGCCCTCACCGCGCGAGCGGTGGTAGGCGCGAATGGCCAGCAGACCGGCGTATTCGCCCTGCGCGCCGGAGTTCGGCTGCAGGCTGACGGCGTCGTAGCCGGTGCACTCCACCAGCATGGCTTCCAGACCGTCGATCAGTTCCTTGTAACCAATGGACTGGTCGGCCGGGGCCAGCGGATGGATGTTGGCGAACTCCGGCCAGGTCACCGGAATCATCTCGGCGGTGGCGTTGAGCTTCATGGTGCAGCTGCCCAGCGGGATCATGGTGCGATCCATGGCCAGGTCCTTGTCGGCCAGCGAGCGCAGGTAACGCAGCAGCTCGTGTTCGCTGTGGTGGGTGTTGAACACCGGGTGGGTCAGGAATTCGCTGGTACGCACCAGATCAGCCGGCAGGGCGTCGGCGGTGGCGATGTCCAGCGCGTCCACGTCGACCACGGCACCAAACAGCTGACCCAGCGCGACGATGTCGGCGCGGGTGGTGGTTTCGTCCAGGCTGATGCCCACGGCTTCGCTGTCGATCGCGCGCAGGTTGATGCGGGCGGCTGCGGCCTTGGCGTGGATGGCGGCGGCGTCGATGTCCTTGACGTGCAGGGTGTCGAAGAAGTGCTCGCCGACGTTGACGCCGGCACCGCGCAGCGCGGCGGCCAGGATCGCGGCCAGGCGGTGGGTGCGGCGGGCAATGCGGGTCAGGCCTTCCGGACCGTGGTACACGGCGTACATCGAGGCCATCACCGCCAGCAGCACCTGCGCGGTGCAGATGTTGGAGGTGGCCTTCTCGCGGCGGATGTGCTGCTCGCGGGTCTGCAGGGTCAGGCGGTAGGCCGGGTTGCCCTGGGCGTCGATGGAGACACCGATCAGGCGGCCCGGCATCGAGCGCTTGTAGGCGTCACGGCAGGCCATGAAGGCGGCGTGCGGGCCACCAAAGCCGAACGGCACGCCGAAACGCTGGCTGTTGCCGACCACGATGTCCGCGCCCCATTCGCCGGGGGCGGCAATCAGGGTCAGGGCCAGCAGGTCGGTGGCCACGGCGACCAGGCCGCCGCGTGCGTGCACGGCATCAGCCAGCGCCTTGTAGTCGCCGATGTGTCCAAAGGTGTCCGGGTACTGCAGCAGCACGCCGTAGGAATCCGCTTCCAGCGCTTCGGCCGGGGTGCCCACGCGCAGCACGATGCCCAGCGGCTCAGCGCGGGTGCGCAGCAGTTCCAGGGTCTGCGGGTGCACGGCGTCGTGCACGAAGAAGGTGTCGGACTTGCTCTTGGCCGAACGCTTGGCCAGGGTCATCGCTTCAGCGGCCGCGGTGGCTTCGTCCAGCAGCGAGGCGTTGGCGATCTCCATGCCGGTGAGGTCGGCGCACAGGGTCTGGAAGTTGATCAGCGCTTCCATGCGGCCCTGCGAGATCTCGGCCTGGTACGGGGTGTAGGCGGTGTACCACGCCGGGTTTTCCAGCACGTTGCGCAGGATGACGTTCGGGGTCAGGGTGCCGTAGTAGCCCTGGCCGATGAAGGTGCGGAACACCTGGTTCTTGTCAGCAATGGCGCGGATCTTGGCCAGTGCTTCCACTTCGGTCAGCGACTCGGGCAGCGCCAGCGGCGAGGGCGACTTGATCGAGGCGGGCACGATGGCGTCGGTCAGGGCGTCCAGCGAGGCGTGGCCGACCACGTCGAGCATCTGCGCGATTTCAGCGTCGTTCGGGCCGATGTGGCGTTCGACGAACGCGGCGTGGTGTTCAAGCTCGCGCAGGGTAGGGGTGTTCTGGGACATGGCTGGCTTCCGGAAGAGTGGGCACGCACGTTCAGAAGACCTTCCGGTCTTCCTGGGTGCCCCTCTGTCCTTTTGCCTGAGAGTTTAAAAGCGCGCGGCTGCGTGCTTCGTGCCCCTTCGGCGCCGGCATTGGCCGGTCTCTCCAGAGTTTTGCTGCGGGTGGTATCGGGCCTGAGCGATTACGGGCGTTGCGCCTTCGGCAGCGGGGGCTTCAAAACGACGCTCCGCTTCTCCCACCATGTTGCCCGGCGATTATAGCCCAGACCCCCGGCGCGCAACGGCCGCACGGCAGATGAACACGGACTGCGAACCGTACGCATTCAGCCCCTTGGGCATGGAACCGGGAGCCGCAACGGCCTATCATGAGCGGATTCTCGTATTCATCAGGCACTGCCCGGGTTTGGGCCGGTGCCTGCCTGCGTTCGCGCAGGCTGCTGACGGAACCCAGCCATGACACCCGCCTCACCCTCCACGCGTCGCCTGGCCCTGCTGCTGGCCGGCTTGGCCATGTTCGGTCCGTTCTCGATCGACACCATCTTCCCGGCCTTCCTGCTGCTGGGGGAGCGCCTGCAGGTGGACCAGGTGGCGGTGCAGCAGACGGTCAGCGTGTACCTGCTGTTCTACGGGCTGATGAGCCTGGCGCACGGCCCGCTGTCGGATGCCTTCGGGCGGCGGCGGGTGATCCTGGGCGGGCTGGTGGTGTTCATTGCCGCCTCCATCGGCTGCGCGCTGTCGCGCGACCTGACCACGCTGCTGGTGTTCCGCGCCCTGCAGGGCGTGTCGGCCGGCGTCGGCGTCATCGTCGGCCGCGCGGTCATCCGCGATCTGTACCACGGTGCGGACGCACAGCGGCTGATGAGCCAGGTGTCGATGATCTTCGGCGTGGCCCCGGCCATTGCGCCGATCATCGGCGGCTGGATTCTGCTGGGGGGCGGCGACTGGCCGTTGATCTTCTGGTTCCTGGTGGTGTTCTCGCTGCTGCTGGTCGCCACCACCGCGCGCTGGCTGCCGGAAACCCACCCGCCGCACGCACGACTGAGCCTGCACCCCGGGCGGCTGCTGAAGGATTACGTCAGCATCGGCGTGAA
>JAEXNZ010000415.1 GCA_023439425.1 Pseudomonadota bacterium | reverse complement strand
CTGGCGCAGGCCCGCGTGGCGGGCCTGGACAGTGTGTTCATCGACGAAGATCCCGGCCTGGAGGCCCGCTACGGCAGCCGGGTGCCGGTGCTGCGGGACGGCCAGGGGCGCGAACTGGACTGGCCGTTTGATGTGGCCACCGTGCAGGCCTGGCTGGCTCCCGGCATTATTTCGCCTTCAGCTTCACCACCGTGCTGATCGCGGTCTCATCCGGAATGGTCTTGGTATCGGCCCAGTCACCGCCGCCCACGCCGAAGTCCAGGCGCTTCACGGTCGCCTTGCCCTTCAGCACCGGATTGGCACCGTCCTTCCATTCAAACGTGAAGGTAACCGGCTTGCTCACCCCGCGCAGTTCAAGGGTGCCCTTGGCGACATATTCGTTCTCGCCGGTCTTGGTGAAACCCGAAGCGGTATAGCGGGCGGTCGCGAACTTGGCGACATTGAAGAAGTCCGCCCCCTGCAGGGTCGAGTCGCGGTCATTGTTACCGCTCTTGGCCCCGGCCAGCGGAATGGTCACGTCCAGCTTTCCTGCGGCGGGGTTGGCCGGGTCGAAGCTGACCGTGGTGGTAAAGCCCGGGAAGCTGCCGGTAAACACTTCACCGTCGTACTTGGTGGCAAAGGCCAGATGCGAGCCAGCACCCGGAGCCTGCACGTAATCGGCGGCAAGCACCGGCGTGGCGGCCATCAGGCCGGCCAGGGCAGCGGCAACCGCCGCGGGAGAGGTGAGCTTGATGGTCATCGTCAGTCCTTCTGGGGGGAAGTGAGCCAGCCTTGCGGCAGCATGCGCGCCAAGGTGGCGTCGCGCTGGAAAAAGTGGTGGTACAGGGCTGCACCGGCATGTGCCAGTACAACGGCGATCAGGATCCAGAAGCCCCATTCGTGGATGGCATGCGAAATGTCGCGGGCACCCGGATCCGGCGCGACCAGCTTGGGCACATCGACCAGCCCGAACCAGCGGAACGGCCGCAGGCCGCTGGCCGAGTCATAGATCCAGCCCGACAGCGGCAGCGCGAACATCAGCACGTACAGCAGCCAGTGCGTGACCGACGCAATGCGCTCCTGCCAGGTGGGCGTGCCCGGCACCGGTGCCGGTGCACCTGCATACAGGCGCCAGCCCAGCCGCAGCGCCACCAGGGCCAGCACGGTGATGCCCAGCGACTTGTGCGCGGTGTACACCCAGAAATACTTCGGCGTCTTCGGCAGTTCGCCCATCGTCAGCCCTACCACGCCCAGGGTCAGAATGAGCAGGGCGATCAGCCAGTGCAGGCCTTGGCTGACGCCGCCCCAACGGTGGGGTGTGTTCTTCAGGGTCATGGCGTGGGCTTCGTGGTGGGTGGAATGGGTGACGAATCAGAGTCCTGCGGTGGCGGCGGAGTTCCGTCGTCGTTGCCGGACGGTGTGTCCTGCACATCGTCTGCGTTGCGGTCGCGCACGGCCTCTGCTTCGATCCGCAGTTCAACGGTGTCGCCGATCATTGACGGCCAGGCGTCCACGCCAAAGGCCTTGCGGCTGAGCGTGGTGGTTGCGGAAAAACCTGCGGTGCGACGGAACGGCGGCATCGGATGGCGCTTGACCGCATTGACGGTCACCGCCAGCTCCACGTCCTGGGTGACCCCGCGCAGGGTCAACTGGCCGAACACACGTGCGTGGCTGGCATCGATGGCTTCCACCCGCGTGGAGACGAACCGCGCATCGGGATGGCGGTCGGTGTCGAGCAGATTGCCGGCCATCACCGCCTTGTTCCACTTCGGATCGCCCAGGTCCAGGCGCTGCAGCGGTACGCTGACGGTCAGGCGGGCTCCGGTCCAGTCGTCCGGATCAAACAGCAGCTGGCCTTCGCTGCCGGACACCGTACCCAGCGCCTGGGAGAAGCCTGCATGCTCAACGGCGAACAGCACCCGCGTATGCACCGGGTCCAGACGCCAGGTCTGTGGTGCGGCAAGGGCGGCGATCGGGGCAGCAGCGAGCAGCAGGGCAAGTGTCAGGCGCAAGGGCACGGCGACCTCCGGAATGAACGTGGCCGATCATACGCGCAGCGCCGTGATGGCTGGCAGCACCATGGCTGCAACAGTTCGTGGTGCCACTGCGGCCGCAGCGCCGCGTGCCGGTGACCGGACTAAAAGGCTGCGGCTGTGTGACAATCTTCAGGTACAGGGAGGATTCGATGGCGGGGGTCACGCGCGGTTGGCGGGCTGGCATCGTGGTGCTGGCATGGGCATTGCTGCTCCTGCCGGGCGTGCTATGGGCCGCAGGGACATCGGCAGAAACACCGCGACTGCGCCGGCTGGGTGCCGCCGAAGGCATGCCTTCGCGGATGGTGCTGGCGCTGGCGCAGGACCGTCAGGGCTACATATGGGCCGCTACCGATGATGGCCTGGCACGCATCGACGGGGTAGGGCTGCGTGTCTGGCGCAACGAGCCGGACAACCCTGACTCCCTGGCGGGCAATGAAGTAGAGAGCCTGCTCGTGGATCCGTTCGACCGGGTCTGGGTCGGTGTCAATGGCGGCGGACTGAGCATGCTCGATCCGGCGCGCAAGCGTTTCCGGCGCTTCCATGACGTTGACGCGGCCTGTGAAGGCCAGTTCTGGTCGTTGGCCTATACCGGCAAGGCCCTGTGGATCGGTACCAACGCCTACGGTCTGTGCCGGCGCGACGAGAACGGGCAGCTGGTTCGCTTTCGCCACGATCCGGCTGATCCGGACAGCCTGCCCGACGACACCATCTATTCGATGGTGAGCGACCCGGACGGGCGACTGTGGATCGGCACCGGCAGTGGCGTGGCCCGCTGGGACGGGAAGCGGTTGACCCGCATCGCGCCCGGGCTGTTGGCCGGCAAAAGTGTGATCCGCCTGACCCGCGACAGCAATGGTTCGGTATGGGCAGGGACGGAAGGCGGGTTGTTCCAGATTCTCTCCGATGGCACGGCGCGCCCTGCTCCGTGGGGCCTGGGGCCGGATGTGCGGTCCGCCATCGTGCTGCACGACCGCCATGGCGGTTACTGGGTGGGGACCGCCGACGGGCTGTATCGCGGCGATGACCAGCAGGCGCGGTTGCTGGCGGGGGACGGCGGCAGTGGTTTCCTGACCGAACGTAGCGGCGTGCTCGACCTGCTGCAGGACCATGAAGGCGGCCTGTGGGTGGCCACCCTGACACAAGGTTTGGCCTATCTGCCGCCTGACTGGAAGCGCTTCTCGACCTGGTACCAGCTTGACGGCAAGTCGATGGACAGCCTGTACCTGCTCAATGCCGCGGCAGCAGGTGATGCCTATTACGTCGTGGGAGCACACGGCATCTACGAACTGGACCCCAGCGGTCGCCTGCGCCAGATCGCCTTTGAGAAGCAACTGGGCGTGGGTGCCATCTGGTCGGTGCTGCCTCGCGCTGATGGCGCGCTCTGGTTGGGACGTGCGGGTCGACTTGGGCTGTATCAGCCGCGCACCGGCGCGCTGCAGGAGTGGAAGCTGGGCGGCGGCGCGGATGTGCGCCAGCGCATCGACAACATCCGCCAGGCACCTGACGGCGATATCTGGATGTCCATCATCAATTACGGCATCCAGCGCCGCGACGCAAACGGCAACCTGCTGCAGACCATCCGCATCGACGAGAACCGTGGCCTCACCGAGAACCCCATCGAACAGATGGGCTTCGACGCTCGCGGTCAGCTGTGGATCATGGGCGACATGGGGCTGCTGCGTTGGCAGGAGGATCGCTTCGAGCCGGTCGCAGGCGTTTCGCACGGCCAGATATTCGACATGATCTGGGTCAATGAGGCGGAAGTCTGGATGGCACGCAGCGGGGCGCTGGAGCGCTACCAGTGGGATGGCCTGAGCATGACCCTGCGCGAACGGGTGGGGGCGGCGCAGGGAATGCCGCCGGTGTCCATCGGTGGTCTGGCCTTGGGCAATGCAGGACAGGTCTGGGCTACTACGCCGCGGGGGCTGGTGAGCTGGCTTCCGCATGAGCGGCATCTGCGCCTGTACAACGAACGCGATGGATTGCCGGATATCGAGTTCAGCGGTCGCCCGCCGGTGCAGGGTGGGCGGGGGCGTGTGCTGGCGCTGACCGCGACCGGTTTGACCGGATTCGATCCGGATGCGGCCGATCTTGTCCTGCCCACCTCGCAGCTGGTCATCGACAACATCCAGGTACGCCGCGACGATGCCGAAGGACAGCAGTCATTGCCGGTCGATGCGCCACTGCTGCTCGGGCCCGATGATCGCGACCTGATCATCACCGCACGCCTGCTGTCCTTCGCCAGTCCACTGGGCAACCGCTACCGCTACCGCGTGGACGGCTATGACCAGAACTGGGTGATGCAGAGCGCGGGCGGCGAACGCCTGCTGTCGCGCCTGCCAGCAGGCGATTACACCATCGAAGTGCAGGCGGCCACGGCGCAGGGCGAGTGGACGTCTTCGCGCGGCATCAGCGTGCACGTGCAGCCGCCCTGGTGGCGCAGCAACACCGCGCTGCTGGGGTATCTGGTGCTGGGCCTGCTGCTGCTGGGCGCGGCCGCGATTGCCCGCGCCCGCCTGCGCCGGCGCCAGCAATGGCAGATCACCGTGCACAAGCAGCAGATTGCCGAACAGGCGTCCCAGGCCAAGAGCCGGTTCCTGGCCACGCTGGGTCATGAAGTCAGAACGCCCATGACCGGCGTGCTGGGCATGAGCGAACTGCTGCTGGCGACACCGCTGGATGAACTGCAGCGCAGCTATGCCGCGTCCATCCAGCATGCAGGTACCCACCTGCTGCGCCTCGTCAACGACGCCCTTGATCTGGCCAGGATTGAAGCAGGGCGGCTGGAGCTGGACATCCGACCGTTCGACCTGATGTCGATGCTGGTGCAGGTGGAAACGTTGATGGAGCCCATGGCCCACCAGCGTGGACTGGCGTTCGAGCGCAGCTTCAACCTGCCGGGTCCGATCCAGGTCAGCGGCGACGAAATGCGGGTGCGGCAGATTCTGATGAACCTGCTGGGCAACGCCATCAAGTTCACCGAGAACGGCCATGTCGGGCTGGGGACGGAACTGTCCGAGGATGGCCTGGGCGTCATCTTTGAGGTGTCTGATACCGGGCCGGGTATCAACCTGGACCAGCAGCAACGTCTGTTCCACCGCTTCGAACAGGCGGATGGTCCGCGCACCGCCTCGCGCTATGGCGGTAGCGGCCTGGGGCTCGCCATCTGCCAGGAACTGGCCGTAGCGATGGGCGGACGCATCCACATCGACAGTCAGCCTGGCCAGGGTGCGCGGTTTACCGTCAGCTTGCCGCTGCCGTGGAGCCAGTCGGCCACCGGTTCCGCCGGTGTGCGGCCAGAAGATGGCCCGCAGGCCATATTGCCGCCGCTGCACATTCTGCTGGTGGAGGACGACGCCACCGTCGCCGAGGTCATTCTGGGTCTGCTCCGTACCCGGGGACACTCGGTTGTACACGTGATGCACGGACTGGCTGCGCTGTCGGAGATATCTTCTGACGCCTTTGACGTGGGGCTGCTCGATCTGGACCTTCCCGCGCTGGACGGCGTTGCCATTGCCAGTCAATTGCGCGCAATGGGGTACACCCTGCCACTGGTCGCGGTCACCGCGCGTTCCGACGCTTACGCCGAGCAGCAGGTACTGGCTGCGGGCTTTGACGGGTTTCTGCGCAAGCCGGTCACCGGCGATCTGCTGGTCGAGGCCATTGCACAGGCGCGCGCGGTGCGTAACGCACGCATGTCGGAGCCGCTTGACCGATAGACGCCATCTACCGGAATGGGTGAAATCGATAGATGGCGTCACTCGCAAAGCGATGGCAACGCTGCGCCGTTGACGATGCTGCCGGCGGCGCATGGATTTATCTTCCATGCGATGAAATCTACGTCGCTGCGGTAAGTGCGGGTGCGCCCGCGAGGGGCCCCATCCAGGCTCCTGGAAAATGCATTGTGTCTGCTGCTTCTGTGCTGGCCGCCGCTGTTGTCGGCCAGCGTGCTGCAACTGCCATGGCCACGCGCACTGGGTGAGGCCGATGGTCTACCCACGCCGGAGATCCGGGCGCTTGAAGAAGACGCCACGGGCTATCTCTGGCTGGCCAGCAGTGACGGTCTGTTGCGCTTCGATGGCCAGCGCTTCCGCATCCTGCATCAGGCCGAGGGGCTGCCAGACGCCGAATTGCTGGATGTCCACATCGATGCAGCCGACCGCATCTGGCTGGCGACCGCGACCCAGGGACTGGCCATGCTTGGTGTGGACCGCATCACGTTTGAACGCCCCGACGCCGCCGCACCCGCAGCGGTGCGCAGTGGCCGCGTCAAACAGGTCATCAGCGACACGCACAGCCGGGTCTGGGCGATCGGCGACGATCAGGATCTTTATGTGCAGGAAGCGACATCGCAGGTCTGGCAGCGACGGCCACTCGGTGACGGCGGCGTGCGCCAGATCGAGGTGGATCGCGATGGTGCTGTGTGGGCCATCACGGGTACCCGGTTGTGGCGCAGCGACGGTGGGGACTTCCGTTGGATGCCGCTGGGTCCGGATGTGCGTGCGCCGATGCAGTCGATGTGGGTCGATCCAGCGGGGGGGATCGAGATCACGGCGGGCGGACAGACCTGGGGGCTGAACCCGGACGGTCAGGTCGTTGCCGGGCCGCACCGCGCGCGGACCTTGTTGCGCGACACCGATGGCGTGGTCTGGCAGCAGGCCGGAACCACCCTGCAGTGGCAACGGCAGGGCATGACACATCCGGTCGGCCTGCGGCCGGACATCCGCGATGCGCGCGAACCGATGCAGATCCGTCAACTGCTGCGGGACCGCCAGGGAAACCTGTGGTGGGTCAGCGAGCACCGCGGTCTGTGGTGGCTGCCGGCGCACTGGAAACAGTTCACCCTGCTGCCCACCCCGGGTCGCTTCACCCAGCAGTACGGCATTCATCCCGTGCTGGCACTCGCGGCCTCCGGTCGCGATCACGTGTGGGTTGCCGGTGCGGATGGCCTGCTGCAACGGCTGGATCTGCGCAACGGTGAAGTGTCCCACCGTGTGCACTTCGCGCAGGCGCAGGACCAGACCACCTCTGTCGCCGTGGTCGAAGACGCGCAGGGACGGGTGTGGCTGGCACGACCTGGACAGTTGCTGCGTTACGACCCCGCCTCACAAGCCACGCAGCACTGGACGCTGCTGGATCTGCCACAGGCGGCACCCTACAGCCTGCAGGTGTGCGAACGGAACCGGATCTGGCTGGCGGCAGGTAGCGAGGTGCGACGGTGGACGGAGGACGGGCGGGAGCTTCACCGGACAACCGCCCAACAGCTGGGGTTGAGCCGCACGGACCACGGTCGCCAGCTGCTATGTACCGGTGATGGCGGCCCATGGGTAACCGACCCGCGAGGCCCGATGCGCTGGAACCCGGCATCTGACCAGTTCCAACGGTTTGGCCCGGCCGACGGCGGCGCTGCGCTCGCCTTGGCTGATGGCGACGATGGCAGCGTATGGGTGACGCGCGACGCCGCGCTCGAACAGTACCGCCTGTCTTCGCGGATGAGCCAGCCGTTGCAGCGGATCTCACTCGATCAGGGCTACCCGACGCTGCGGGCGGCGTCACTGACGGTGGATGCCGCCGGCGTGGTCTGGGCGGGCGCGACGCGTGGGTTGATCCGCGTTGATCCCGGCAGCGGCGATGTCAGCCTGCTGGGCGTCGCGCACGGATTGCCAGCGCAGGAAGTACTGCCCCGACGGCTGGTAAGCCTGGGGTCCGGTGCCCTGGTGGCGGCGGTCCGTGAAGGCGGACTGTTGGCGTTTGATCCCGCCGTGCTGCCTTTGCGTCCCGCAGTGCCTGTGCTGGTGGTGGATGCCATGACCCGGCGCCGACACGACCGGATGATGAGCGTGCCGATCGCCGACGGACCGGTTTCCTTGAGTACCGCTGATCGCAACATCCGCGTTGCGGTGACGCTGCTCGGGCGCGGCGACCCGGACCGCATCCGGCACCGGTTCCGTCTGCTGGGACAGGATCCCGCGTGGGTCGATACCGGCCCGGTAGGGCAGCGCATTTTTGCGCGGTTACCCGCAGGAGACCACGTTTTGTTGATCCCGGCCCGGCACGCGGCGGGTGCCGGGTCGGCAGTACGCGAACTGCATCTACGGGTGGTACCACGCTGGTGGCAGACGCCTGCCGGGCGATGGGTCCTGGCGCTGCTGGGTATCGCGCTGGTGATGGCGCTGGGGCGGCTGTTCCATGCCCATCAGGCAGGACGGCAGGCGCGTCAGCAGGCAAGGCGGTGCCGCGACGCCGCCGAGCTGGAATCGCTGGAGCGCACCCGTTTCCTGGCGCGGCTGGGGCGCCAGATCCGCATGCCGATGACGCCGGTGCTGGGTTGGAGTGAACTGCTGCTGCGGTCGCCGCTTTCCCCCACCCAGCGCACCCAGGTCGGCAGCCTGCACCAGGCCGGCCAGCATCTGCTGCAGCTGACCGACGACGCGCTGGATGTGGCGAGCATCGAAGCCAACCAGCTGCACCGGGTGATATCTCCGTTCAGTCTGGAGGTGTTGCTCGATGAACTGCAGGCGCTGCTGATACCGGTCGCCCAGGCAAAGTGCGTGGCTCTGCATTGCAGCAGCGGACTGCCGCCCGGGCAGGTGCTGCTGGGCGACGCGCGCCGACTGCGACAGATACTGCTCAACCTCCTCGGCAACGCGCTGAAGTTCACCACGCGTGGGCAGGTCGTGCTGACGGCGGGTACGGGCAGGGACGGGGAGGGTCTGGTGATCTGCATTGCTGATACCGGCCCGGGCATGTCCGCCCCCCAGGTCGCCCGGCTGTTCCAGCGCTTCACCCAGGTCGAGGACGCCCGAACGCTTGCAAAGTACGGCGGAAGCGGATTGGGGCTGTCCATCTGTCGCGACCTCGCGCAGGCCATGGGAGGGCATATCGACGTGGACAGCGAACCCGGCCGGGGCACACGCATGACCGTGACCCTGCCATGGCAGCAGGTGCCCCGGGTTGGCGGCGCACGGGAGGAACCTGCCGTTCCGGGTGTGCGACGCAGTCTGCGCATCATGGTGCTGCTGCCGTCGGCCAGTGTTGCCGACGTGGTGTGCGCGCTGTTGCGTTCAATCGGGCATCAGGTCGTGGGGGTGGATGACATGGACAGTTGGTTGACACATCTGGATGCAGGGCCGTGGGACCTGATCGCGGCAGATCCCGACATGCTGGTCGGTGGCGAGCGGCTGAGTGGACGACTGCCCTGGTTGTGGCCGGGCGTGACCCGGCTTGCGCTGAGTGCACGTGCCGACGCGTGCGCGGAGCGCGAAATCCTGGCGGCCGGCTTTGATCTGTTCTTGCGCCTGCCGCTGACGGCACAACGACTGGAGGCGGCACTGCAACGCTGTCGGAGGCGGTGATGAGAAGAGGCCTGGCTTTCTGGATGGGCCTGCTCTGGGCGCTGGTGCAGCTCGGTGGCGTCACCCAGGCGCACGCGGCCCCGGCCAATGCGCGGCGCTTTACCAGTGCCGATGGCCTGCCCTCCAACGTCATTCACGCCATTCTGGAAGATCACCACGGGTACCTCTGGTTTGCCAGCGACGATGGGCTGGCCCGGTACGATGGACGGCGCTTCCGCATCTGGCGCCGGGAGCAGGGGCTGCCGGATAACCGGGTGCTGGCCTTGGCACAGGACGCCGAAGGTCAGCTGTGGCTCGGTACCGGCCAGGGCCAGCTGGTGCGTTTTTCTGAGGACAGGCAGCAGATCGAAAGCTTCGACGCCGGACGTTTTCCCAGCATGGGCGGTGCCCCGGTGCTGGTCGTTTTGCCCGGCGACGACGGAGAGGTCTGGTTCGGAACACAGGGACAAGGATTGTTCCGGCTGGGCGTCGACCGTCGACTGCGTCAGTTTCTGCCGACCGTCCGCGGTGACGGCGTCCCCGACCGCGTGATCGAGCATCTCGTGCGCAGCGCGGATGGCAGTGTGTGGGTGGGCACTCCAGGGGGACTTGCGCGATGGTACGAGGGGCGATTCTCCATGCCATCGCCTGCGTTGCTGGCCAAGGCTCCTGTCTCGGCCCTGCTGGTCGATGGTACGGGACGTTTGTGGGTGGGCGGGGCCGCCGGCCCGTGGCGAGCCGACGGTGCAGCGCGCCTGGAACCGCTGGATCTTGCGACGAGCACGCGCGCGCTCGGTGTGGCCCGGCGTGGTGAAGCCTGGCTGGCCGACGGCGCGCTGGTCTGGCGGGAGGGTGACGTGTCGCCGGACCTCCCATTGGCCGCGCTGACCCGGCCGCTGCCTCCCCGATTCCGCAGTGTGTTCGAAGATCGTCACGGTGGACTGTGGCTGCTGGGGCGGTACCTGGGTGTCTGGAGACTGCCGCCACACTGGCAGGACTTCCGCCCGGTGTCCGTTCCGGATGCCAGCGTCGTCGCCTTGTCCAACGTGCGGCTTGAGGGAACGCAGTCGTTTGCATTGCGGTGCCCGGGCGGTACCCGCTGGACCCTGGATGCGGGGTCGGTCCAGCAGCACCGGACCGGACCTCCCACGCTGCAGCGCTGGGCGTGGGATGACGCCGATCACGTGCGACCTTCAGGGCCACAGGCCGTGCACTGTGACGGCAGTGACGGACTCTGGTGGGGGGGCGCACAAGGCGTTCGACGCTGGGTCGCGGGCCGATTCCTGTCGACCTCCGCCAGCGCCGAGGAAGCCAACGCGCTGCATGTGACCGACGACGGTGCCTTGTGGGTCGCCGGCCCCGGTGTGCTTCGGCGATATCGGATCAGCGAGGGCGCGCTTCAGCACAGCGTGCGTATCGATGATCGCCACGGTTTGCCGCCCTTGCGGTTCCGGGCGCTGGCGACAGACGCCCATGGCGGGCTGTGGGTGACCAGCGCGCGTGGGCTGCTGCAGATAAAACCGCGCGATGGCAGAGTGCGCCTGTACACACGAACGGATGGCGTGCCGGCGGAGCTGCTGTCTGCGCGGTTGCTGGCGCAGGGGCGGCAGATGCTGGCGCTCGACGAAAACGGAGACGGCATCCGTTTTGATCCGTTGGGGCTTGCGAGCCCGACCGTACCACCGGCTCTGGTGATGGAACGGGTGCAGGTGCACCGCGATGGCCGCCTGCAGGTGGTGCAGTCGCGTCCCACCTTGCACCTGAAGTCGGGTGATCGCGACATTCAGATCACGGTGCGGCGGTTGGGACCCGGCGTGGAAACCCAGCAGTATCGTTTTCGTCTGCAGGGTGTGGATCGGGACTGGGTCCGGGTGGGCCGGCGCGGCACGCGGGGGTTCCCACACCTGCCGCCGGGGCAGTTCCGCCTGGAGTTCCAGGCTCGTCAGCCAGACGGTCACTGGTCCGGCAGCGAATGGGTGCAACTGGTGGTCGAGCGCGGTGCGTGGCATCACCCCCTGTTGTCCGGCCTGCGCCTGGGGGTGGGCGTCTTGCTGGTAAGCGCGGCTGCGGGTACTGCCTGGCGGCAGCTTCAACGGGTGCGGTCACGTCAACGCTCGGCACAACGCCGGGCAGCTGCGGAACAGTCTGCCCAGTCCAAGGCACAGTACCTGGCCACGCTGGGCCACGAGATACGGACTCCGCTCACCGGCGTCCTGGGGCTGAGTGAACTGTTGTTGGCGTCACCGTTGACCCCGCCCCAGCGGCAACAGCTGGAGCGGGTCCGGCAAGGAGGACAGACCCTGTTGCACGTGCTCAATCGCGCCCTCGATGAGGCCCGCATTGAAGCGGGCAGCATGCCCCTGCAGGCGCAGGCGATGCGCATCGACGCGTTGTGTCGGCGCTGGCAGGCGCGCAGCGTGCTTGGGCTGTGCCCTCGCGGCACCGGTGTGGCGGTGTGCCTGCACGTGCGTCAAGACGCACAGGCCTGTGGTGATCCGGTTCGGTTGATGCAATTGCTGGATGACGTCGCTGACATCCTGGTGACACGCACCGCGTGTTCTGGGCTGGTGCTGCAGGTGTGGTGGCAGGCTGGCCGCGAACGGCTGTTGCTGGAGGTGTCGACGACCGCCGCGCAGAGCGCCGGGAGCAGCCGCGGCGGAGGTCGGCACCGCGCAATGGCCGTGCCCACGCCGTCGCGACAGGCGCTCAATGATGCACTGGCCGACACCCAAGGTCTGGTTCGAGCGTTGGGCGGTAGCCTGCGCCTTCATGCGACCGGGGCAAGACGCTGGAGCGTACTCATCAGCCTGGCACTGCCTGCAGTGGGCGTGGCGGCCGGCATGCGGGCTCTGGTGGTCGATGCCGACCCTGTTTCCGCGCAGGCCCAGGTCGCACTGCTGCAGTCGCAGGGGCACCAGGTGATCCATGTCAGCCACGCCTTGGCGGCGCTGGCCGAGCTCCAGGCAGACACGCTGGATCTGGTGGTGCTCGCGTTGGACCTGCCTGGCGTCGGCGGGCTGGCCCTGCTGGAGATGATCCGGGGCGGGGGAAGCCGGGTGCCGATCCTGGTCGGAGTGGACCATTGCGCCTGCGCCGATGCCGCATTGGCGGCCACCGGGGCGACCCATGCGGCCGGCGTGCTGCGTCTGCCGG
Source organism: Pseudomonadota bacterium (assembly GCA_023439425.1). Lineage (GTDB taxonomy): Bacteria > Pseudomonadota > Gammaproteobacteria > Xanthomonadales > Xanthomonadaceae > Stenotrophomonas. Next base: position 12 of record JAEXNZ010000415.1, on the reverse strand, counting down.
CCAGTGCACACG
>JAEXNZ010000409.1 GCA_023439425.1 Pseudomonadota bacterium | reverse complement strand
CCGCCCTGCGTGGCGGCGACCCCGTTCGACACCGCGAAGCCACGCAGGGCGTGGCTCTACGTCAATCGCGCTTCTTCAGCAGCATCTCCAGCGCCTTGCCCACCGCCGCAAATGCGAACGCGCCGGTGATATGCGTGGCCGCGCCCAACCCCGCACCGCAATCCAGCTTCAGCGCGGCATCGGCACCCAGCTGCGGTCGCAGCCCGCACACGCTGCCATCCGCCTGTGGGTACTTCACGTTCTCCAGCGAATAGATCGCCGGCACGCCGAAGTAGCGCGACGCATTCTTGGGGAAGTTGAAGTCACTGCGCAGCTTCTTGCGGATCAGCGCCAGCATGGCGTCGTGCTCGGTGCGCGAGACGTCGCGCACCCGCACCAGGGTCGGGTCGGTACGACCACCGGCCGCGCCGACGGTCAGGATCGGCAGCTTGCGCCGGCGGCACCAGGCAATGGTTTCCACTTTCACCCGGAAGCTGTCGCAGGCATCAATGACCAGGTCAAAACCACGATCCAGCAGTTCTTCCATGTTGCCCACGGTGAGGAAGGCCGCCACCGGGTCCACGTCGATGTCCGGGTTGATCGCGCGGCAGCGCTCGGCCATGGCCTCGGCCTTGTTGCGGCCGTACATGCCGGCCAGCGCCGGCAGCTGCCGGTTGGTGTTGGACACGCAGATGTCGTCGGCGTCGATCAGGGGCAGGTGCCCCACCGCCGTGCGCGCCAGCGCTTCCACCACCCACGAGCCGACCCCGCCCATGCCGACCACCGCCACCCGGCGGCGCGACAGCAGGTCCACGGTGCCTACCCCATACAACCGGTCGATGCCGGCAAAGCGCTCACGCAATACGTCGTTCATGGGCGGCATTTTAGACGTCCGGGTGCCCTGATTCATCTGCCAGCCACGAATCCGCGTCCGGATTGGCGTCCTGTTCACACTCGGCAGGACAGGATCGCCCCATGCGCACCAGACGCATGCAACCACCCGATCTGGCCAGGAGAACCCTCATGAAGATTCAACTCATTGCTGCCGCTGCCGTGGCCACTGTCGCACTGGCCGGCTGTGCCACCTCGCCGGGTTACGGCGGTGGCGGTTACAACAATGGCGGCTACAACAACGGTTATGGCAACAGCGGCGGCTACAACCAGTCGCGCTGCGCTGACTGCGGCATCGTTACCCGCATCAACACCGTGGCCTCCGGCCGCACCGCCCCCGCCGCCACCGGCGCGATCCTGGGCGGCATTGTCGGTGCCGTCGCCGGCCACGAGATCTCCGACCACACCGGCGGCAGCAAGGGCAACCAGAATGTCGCTGCCGCGGCGGGTGCCATCGGCGGCGCACTGGCCGGCAACCAGATCCAGAAGAACGTCACCAGTGACACCTTCGACATCACCGTGCGCATGGATGACGGCCGCACCGTCGTGGTCAACCAGCGCGACCTCGGCGGTATTCGCGAGAATACCTATGTGCGCGTGGTCAATGGCCGGGTGATTCTGCGCTGAGTTTCAGGCTCTGTGGCAGATAACAAAGAAGGCCCGCTTGCGCGGGCCTTCTTTTTGAAACAGGGGAAATATCCGGATTACTGCGGCACGACCTCGTCAGCCTGCAGACCCTTCTGGCCCTGCACAACTTTGAAGGACACCTTCTGGCCTTCCTTCAGGCTCTTGAAGCCCTGGCTCTGGATCGCGCGGAAGTGCACGAACACATCTTCACCGCTTTCGCGGCTGATGAAACCAAAACCCTTGCATCGTTGAACCACTTCACGGTACCAGTTTCTTTTGCGTCAGACATCTCACTTACTCCCTGAGGATCTTTGCTTTGTCGTTGGATACGCCTGTTAGGGCGGCTGACAGCAAGGGGGGAAGCGAGGTGCGTAGATGCATCTGGACGGATCTAGCATCATCAGGCCACGATCCACGGTGACCTTGCCAAGCTCAGCGCCTGCAACTTAACCCGGGCAAAATGAAAAAGCAACATACCAAAATCGAATAAGTCAACCCTATTTCCAAAACCGTACGGTACAGAATGGACCCTTCATTCATCTTTTATCTGCTAGCCGTCGTCTTGGTACTCGCGGGGATTGCCGGCATCATCCTGCCTGCCCTGCCGGGTATTCCGCTGGTGTTCGCCGGCCTGCTGGCGGCGGCATGGACCGATGGCTTCCGCCATGTCGGCTGGGTGCCACTCACGGTCCTGGGGCTGCTGACCCTGACCTCGTTCGCGGTGGACATCCTGGCCACGGTGGTGGGGGCCAAGCGCGTGCAGGCCAGCAGCAAGGCGCTGTGGGGCACGTTCATCGGCAGCATCGTCGGGCTGTTCTTCATGCCGATCGGACTGTTCGCCGGGCCTTTGCTGGGGGCGCTGGCTGGCGAGTACTGGCACACCCGCGAGCTGGGGCGGTCGACCAAGGTGGGGCTGGCGACCTGGATGGGGATCCTGCGGGGGGTGGCGCTGAAGCTGGCGATTGCGATCGCGATGCTGGGGATCTTTGCGTTCTCGTGGTTCTTCTAGGCCGCCGCCTCCCCGGCGGCTGTGGGCGCGCGGTACCCACCACGTAGAGCCG
>JAEXNZ010000404.1 GCA_023439425.1 Pseudomonadota bacterium | reverse complement strand
ACCAACGGTCGTGACCTACCGGGTGGTGTGGCGTGTGTGTACGGGTAGGTCACGACCGTTGGTCGTGACCGGGGCAACCGGTCAATCCAAGGGCGGCTGGCAGGAATCGCGCACGATCAGGTGCGGGCGCACGCTGGCGATCTGCAGCGCGGCCTGGCTGTCGGGCTGGATCAGCATGGCCGCAGCGGTGCGACCGGTGTCGCGAGTGTGTCGGCGCACCGAAGTCAGCGACGGCCACAGGCGAGAGGCCAGCGGGCTGTCGTCGTAGCCGATGATGGACAGCTCGCGCGGAATGTTGATGCCCGCGCGCAGGGCCACCTTGTAGATACCGGCGGCCATTTCATCGTTACCGGTGAAGATGGCGGTGGGGCGTTGCTTGCCCAGCAGCAGCTTTTCCGCCGCGGCCACACCGGATTCGAAGGTGTAACCGGCCTCGACGATGCGTTCCGGCGGCAGTTCGATGCCGCGCTTGGCCAGCGCATCAATGAAGCCAGCGGTGCGCTCGTGCGCCGAGCGGTAGGCACTCGGGCCGGTCACCAGAGCGATATCGCGGTGGCCCAGCGACAGCAGGTAGTCGGCCGCTTCGGCAGCACCGTCGCGGTCATGGGTGACCACCATCTGCGAGGTGTCGTCCAGCGGCAGCGACGCAATGCGGGTGAAGCGACAGCCGATTTCATCCAGCATGTCGACCAGCGCCTGGTCTTCCGAGGCACGCGGCACCAGGATCACGCCGTGCAGCTTCTGCTGCTGCACGAAGCGGCGCACGCCTTCGATGTAACCGGGGCTGCGGGAATCGCAGGGATGCACCACCAGCTCGAAGCTGGAGCCGCGCAGCGCGTCCAGCGCGCCGTACTGCATGTCCACGATGTACTGCGCAGTGGGGTTGTCGTAGACCATGCCGATCAGGAATGAGCGGCGGAACGCCAGTCCACGGGCCAGCGGGTCGGGTGCATAGCCCACTTCACGCATCAGCGCCTCGACCTTCTCGCGGGTGTCTTTGCGCACCAGCGGCGAGTTGTTGATGATCCGCGAGACGGTCTTCTTCGAAACCCCGGACAGACGCGCAATATCGTTGATGGTGGCAGCTTTGCCCTTGGGCAGGTCCTGCGGTGCGGCGTCGGTCTTGGGGCGCGATGACATGGAGTTCAAACCGGATGGGTCGGAAGAGTCTACCGCTGCGCTCAATCGAGCGCGCGGTAGCGGAACTGGCGGAAGGTGACCTTGCCGTCCCCGGCCGCGTACAGGGCCGGGTTGAGGGCGAGGAACTTGCCGGTCACATTGTGATGGTAGCCGGAGACTTCCATCTGAACCGGGTACTTCTGCCAGACCCTGCCATCGGTCGAGGTGTGAATGGTCACGATGTGGCGGTTGTTGGTGACCCGCAGCCAAAGCTTGCCGCCTTTGCGGCTGGGCTCCAGCCGGGTGGGGCGCTCCTCGCCGTAGCGGTGCATGATGAACTTCTCACCATTGCTGCCCACGCCCACATACAGCCGGTCGCTGTAGAACAGCAGCGCGCCGCCCACCGCGCCGGGCGCGATGTCCATCTCCACCTCGTACTGGTAGGCCTGGTCGCCGGCAATCACGGTCAGCGGCGAGCTGTCGCGCGGGGTTTCGCCCTTGCCCTGCAGTTCCAGGCCGTTGCCGGTGAAGGTCAGGCGGCGGTACTCGTCCTGGGTCGGGTTGAAGAACGACCATTGCGAGCCGAGGGTCTTGCCGGTGAAGTCATCCGACAACGCCATGCCGTGCGGACCCACCGCGCTGCCGGAGGGCTTGGCCAGCGGCTGGCCGAGATCGCCGCCCTTGGCCACGAACCAGCCGTCGTCGGTCCACTCGATCGGCTCCAGCAGGGCCTGCCGGCCCAGGGTCCAGTAACCGTTCTCATAGCCGTGGTAGATCATCCACCAGCGCCCATCGGTGCCTTCGACCACGGTGGCGTGGCCGCGCGACCACCACGGTTCATCCTTGGACTTCGTGCGGGTGATCGGGTTGTGCGGCGAGTTCTGCCACGGCCCATGGATCGAGCGCGACCGTGCGGTGATCACCATGTGCCCGGTCGGCGGACCGGCGGTGCCGCCCACGGCGGTGGTCATGTAGTACCAGCCGTTGTGGAAGTTGATCTTCGGGCCTTCCTGCGCGTACGCCTCGACGTCCCAGCTTTCCGGGTACTTCCAGCCGTCGTATACGTGCTTGGGCGTGCCGACTACGCTCAGGCCATCGTCGGCCAGCTGCACGTAGTCACCGCCGCTGAGGAACAGGTAGCGCTTGCCGTCTTCACCGACCGCATGACCCGGGTCGATGTAGCCGGCCAGGCCGAGGTCAATGGGCTCGCTCCACGGACCGTTGATGCTGTCGGACCAGACCACGAAGTTGCTGCGCGCCTCGGCGGTGCGGGCCGGGAAGTAGATGTAGTAACGGCCTTCGTGCTTGGCGATGTCCGGGGCCCAGATCGCGCCCACGTTCTTGGTAATGGCGTGGCCCAGCGGCTGCCAGTTGACCAGGTCGCGCGAGTGCCAGATCGGCAGGCCAGGGTAGGCGTCAAACGAGGACAGCGTGAGGTAGTAATCCTCGCCGTCCTTCAGCACCGACGGGTCCGGGCGGTCGCCAGCGAACACCGGGTTGAGGAAGGTGCCGTTGCCCAGATCCGCCTGGCGCTGGTTTTCGATGCCGCGCTGCCAGGGGGGGGCGGGGTCGGCGGCGTGGGTGGTGGCCGACCAGAGCAGGGCGATGGCGGCCACCGGGGCCAGAAGGGATTTCAGATGCATGGTCATCCTCACGCGCGCAGCAGCTGGGGCAGCCACAGCGACAGCTGCGGGAAGAAGGTGACGATCATCAGCACCAGCAGCGCCGCAAACCAGAACGGCCAGATGCTCTTCATGCTCTCGCCGACGCTGATCTTGCCGATGGCGGTGCCGATGAACAGCACCGAGCCGACCGGCGGGGTCACCAGGCCGAGACCACCGGTCAGCACCAGCACCAGCCCGAAGTGGATCGGGTCGATGCCATAGGCCTTTGCAACCGGCAGGAAGATCGGGGTGCAGATCAGGATCATCGGCGCCAGGTCCATGAACGTGCCCAGCAACAGCAGCATGATCACGATCATCAGCAGCACCATCACCTTGCTGTGCGCGAACGACTGCAGGAACTCCACGGCCGCTGCAGGTACCTGCAGGTAGGCCAGCAGCCAGCCGAACACGGCCGCAGTGGCGATCACGAACAGGATCACGCCGGTGCTGCGCGCAGCGTGGGTCACCGTGGCCATGAACTCGCGCCAGTTGAGCTGGCGGTACAGCACGGTGGTCACCAGCAGCGCGTAGACCACGGCAATCGCGGCACTTTCAACCGCGGTGAAGATGCCGGCGCGGATACCCACGAAGATCAGCGCGACCAGGCCCAGGCCGGGCAGGGCAGAGACCATGCGCAGCAGCACCGCGCGCCAGCCCGGGAAGATCTCCACCCCATAGCCACGCTTACGTGCCACCGCATAGCCGGTGACCATCAGCGCCACCGTCATCAGCAACGCGGGCATGATGCCGGCCGCGAACAGGTCGGCGATGGAGAGACCGCCGCCTGCCGCTGCCGAAAACAGAATCAGGTTGTGCGACGGCGGCACCAGCAGCGCCACCAGTGCGGCGGTGATGCTGACGTTCACCGCGAAGTCGCGGTCGTAACCGCGCTTGACCATCTGCGGAATCATCGTGCCGCCCACCGCCGACACGTCCGCAATGGCCGACCCGGACACACCGCCGAAGAACAGCGAGGACAGAATCGACACCTGGCCCAGGCCACCGCGCAGGCGACCGACCAGCGAGGATGCCAACCCGATCAATCGCTCGGAGATGCCGCCGCGCATCATGATCTCGCCGGCGAAGATGAACAGTGGAATTGCAATCAGCGACGCCGAACCAGTACCGGCGGAGATCTGCTGCACCAGCACCACGGTGGGCAGGTCCAGATACCACAGCGTGGCGAGTGCAGCGGCGGCCAGTGCGTACGCCACCGGCACACCCATCAGCAGCAACAGCGCGAATACAGCGAAAAGAATGGTGATTCCCATGACTCAGCGGTCCCCCTCGGCTTCTTCAACCGCCGGCTGCGTGGCCTGCACGATCTGGTTCAACGCGAATACGGCCATCAGCGCACCGCCAATGGACAGCGGCAGGTAGTTGATGCTCTGCGGCAGGTTCGCCCCGGCGGTCTTGATGTCCAGGCCATCCAGCAGCAGCACGCCGGCCCACCAGGCAATCACCACGCCCAGCACCGCCACCACCAGCGAACAGACCATCTCGTTGATGCGGCGCAGGCCGGGCTTCATGTGCGCGGCCAGCAGGAAGAAGCCGAAGTGACGGCGGGTGTGCACGCCGGTGGCCGCGCCCAGGCTCATCGCGGTGGCCAGCAGCAGCAGGGTGACCGGCTCGGTCCAGCTGGGCGAATCGTTGATCACATAGCGGGCAAACACCTGCCAGCCCTGCACCACCACCAGCCCGAGCAGGGCCAGCACGGCGATATGGATGGCAATGTCGGCAATCAGATCCAGCGCACGCTGCGGCACGCTGCGGGTGTCGACGGTGGTTTCAGCATTCGTCTCGGACATGATCGGAGTCCTCAGGCGAAGTCGCGGATGCGACGGGTGAGGGCGGCGATTTCCGGGCGCTGCAGGTACTGCTGCAACAACGGATCAGCGGCCTTGCGGAAGGCCGGCATGTCGACCTCGTTGAACTGGATGCCGAAGTCGGTCACTGCCTTGCGCGCCAAGCTTTCGGAGGCATCCCACTGTTCCCGCATCACCTGCACCGAGGCGCGTGCGGTTTCCAGCAGCAGCTGGCGGTCGGCCGGGCTCAGCGACTCGAAGGTCCGGCGCGAGATCAGCAGCACATCCGGCGCGTAGGAGTGGTCGCTCTGCGACCAGTAGCGCGCCGCTTCGAAGTGGCGGCTGGAATGGAAGCTGCGCAGGTTGTTCTCCGCGCCGTCGATCATGTGCGTTTCCATGCCCGAGAAGGTGTCGCCCAGCGACATCGGGGTCGGGTTCGCGCCCAGCAGGCGCATCAGCTGGATGAAGATGTCCGAGTTCGCTACGCGCAGCTTCAGGCCGTGCAGGTCCTTCGGTTCCACGATCGGATGCTTGGTGTTGTAGAAGCAGCGCGCGCCCGAATCGTAGATCGCCAGCCCGACCAGGTCGCGGGTTTCAAAGCCGCGCAGCACCTGTTCCGCAACGCCGCCGTCCATCGCACGGCGCATATGCGCCACGGATTCAAATACATACGGCAGGCACAGCGCCTGGGTCAGCGGGAAGGCGTTGTTCAGCGCGCCCGAGTACACGCGGGTGATATCGATGGCACCGAAGCGGGCCATGTCGATCGCCTCGCTTTCGCGGCCGAGCTGACCGGAGTGGTACTGGCGCAGGCGCAGGCGGCCGCCGGTTTTTTCTTCCAGCTGCTGGCCGATCCACTTCACCGCGGTAACGGTGGGGTAGTCGGCCACGTGCACGTCGGTGGCGGTGAGCAGCTGGCCGCCTTCCGGCAGCGCAGCCTCTTTGGAACAGGCGGCCAACAGCGGCACGCTGAGCGCGCCGACGCCGGTGGCCAGGAACTTTCTGCGAGTAAACATCTGCGCCCTCCCAAGCGGACTCGCCATGGCTGCTGGATTACCCGGCAGCGATGGCCCTGCAGGTAATGTCGCCGTAACCGGCGAAACGGATCAGTGCCTGTTGGCCTACGGCAATGTCATGGATACCGGTGGCATTGCCACTGGCGATCAGCTCGCCGGCCTTCAGCGGGCGGCCGCGGCGGGCCGAACGGGCCAGCGCGAAGGCGTAGGCTGCGCGCAGGCCGCCGGGCAGGTTGCTGGCACCGCCGGTGCCGACCACGTTGCCCTCGATCAGCGTTTCGGCGCGCAACTGGGCATCGTCCAGCGCGGTCCAGTTCGGGATCTCCGGTCCCAGCACCAGGCCGTTGTTGTTGCCGAAGTCGCTGACCACCACACGCGGGCCGAGCTGGTTGATGGTGGCGAGCGGGCTGCTGGCCACTTCCACGCCGATGTACAGGCGCGCCGGCAGGGCTTCGGCCTCTTCCGGGGTCCAGTCCAGCTTGTCGGTCGGGGCGTCTTGCAGCAGCTCGATCACGTACTCGGCCTCGACCGCGCCGAAGCCACCGACGAACACCGGAATGTCCACTGTTCCACCGGTAGCATTCCAGAGCTGACGAGAGAAGATCGGGCCCAGCAGGCGGTCATCCCCGGATCCGTCGCGGCGCTCGGCGGCGATGTAGCCCACCTTCCAGCCCACGGTCTGGTCGTTCCACTGGCCAATGGCCAGGTCCTGCACCTGATAGGCCGTGACCAGGTCATCGGGAATGGTGCCGGGGAAATCCGGCAGCGCCCGGCCCTGCTGGCGGGCGGTGACAAAGGCGCTGGCGATGCTGTCCAGCCCCGGTGCGGGCAGGTCCTGATGGCCGTGATCGTTGCTCAAGCGGGTCTCCCGGTGATTTGTTGCACTGCCCATCGACAGTGCTTGGATGAGCTGTATATGGTAAACCGGTGTCATTGGCAATGTGCACTGCGTCAGAAGCCTGGCGTATGGTGCAAACCCTTGCGGTGACTGGCTGTCCCTGGCCCCGCCTGATGGCGTGGCCCAACCGGAAAGGAACCGTTGCCGATGCGTGCTGCTGTGTGGAAGTCGCTGCTGATGGGTGGCCTGATGGCCGTTGGCGTTGTTGCCCCTACGTGGGCGGCGGAGCGGGCGGTGCCGGAGAGTGAGCCTGCCGTTGGCAGTCCCGAACGTATTGCGCTGTGGCCGGCGGGGAAGGTGCCAGGGGAACGTGGCGCGGCTTCAGCGCCCCGCGTGATCGAGCGCAGCGACGATCCGGCCCTGCCGGACCGCTACATCGACGGCGTCAGCGCGCCGTATCTGGTGGCGTACCGCCCGGCCAAACCCAATGGCAGCGCGCTGCTGGTCATTCCAGGCGGCGGCTACCAGCGCATCGTGCTGGACAAGGAGGGCACCGCGCTGGTGCCGGCCTTCGTGGAGCAGGGTGGGGTGACCCTGTTCGTGCTGCGCTACCGGCTGCCGGCAGGGCGTACGGACCGGCAGGCGGCGCTGGCCGACGCGCAGCGGGCGCTGCGGCTGATCCGCCATGACGCCGCACGCTGGCAGCTGGATCCGAAGCGGATCGGGGTGATCGGCTTTTCCGCCGGCGGGCATGTGGCGGCGCGCTTGAGCACGGGCTTTGATACGCCGTTGCCTGGCGTGGGCGACGCTGTTGACGCAGTGAGTGCCAGGCCCGACTTCGCGCTGCTGATGTACCCGGTGATCGACATGGGCGCCCACGCCCACAGCGGCTCGCGGCAGCGCTTGCTGGGCGAGCATCCGGATGCCGCGCTGGCGCAGCAGTTCTCGATGCAGCAGCAGGTGAGTGCCAACACCCCGCCCACCTTCCTGGTCCACGCGCAGGACGATGATGTGGTATCCGTGCAGAACAGCCTGCTGTACTACCAGGCGCTGCTGCAGGCGGGCGTGCCCAGCGAGATGCATCTGTTCGCGCACGGCGGTCATGGGTTCGGCGTGCGCATTCCACCCGACCTCACCACCACCCAATGGCCGGCGCTGGCACTGCGCTGGATGCAGGCACAGGAGCCGCGCCCATGACCACGCCCGCCGACCTGCAGCGCCGTCGCTTCCTGCGTGACAGTGCGCGCTATGCGTTGATGCTGAGTGTGGCCAGTTCGTCGTTGCTGACGTCAGCCGACAGCGCTGCTGCGGGGACTGCTTCGCTGGCGCGGGTGCGCGGTGGTCGGCTGCGCGGAAATCACGTCAACGGCGTGCATCGCTTCCTTGGCGTGCCTTACGGAGCCGACACGGCTTCGCGTCGCTTCCAGCCGGCACTGCCCGAGGTACCCTGGCGCGGCGTACGCGATGCTGTGGCTTACGGCAGCGCGGCCCCCCAGGGCGGCGGCGAAGGGCCGGGCAGCGAGGACTGCCTGTTCCTCAACGTATGGACACCCGCACTGCGCGATGGTCGCCGCCGGCCGATCCTGTTCTACAACCACGGCGGCGCGTACAACAACGGCTCCGGCAGCGACCCGTTGTATGACGGCAGCGCGCTGTGCCAGCGTGGCGACGTTGTCGTGGTGACGGTGAACCACCGGCTCAACGTGTTCGGCTATCTGTACCTGGGCCAGCTTGGCGATGAGCGCTTCGCCGACTCCGGCAATGTCGGCCAGCTGGATCTGATCCAGGCACTGCAGTGGGTGCGCGAGCACGCCCATGAGTTCGGCGGTGACGCCGACAACATCACCGTGTTCGGCCAGAGCGGTGGCGGCGCGAAGATCGCGACGCTGATGGCGATGCCGGCAGCCAAGGGCCTGTTCCACAAGGCCTGGACCATGAGCGGGCAGCAGGTCACGGCGGCCGGTCCGCGTGCGGCCACACAGCGCGCACGCATCGCGATGGAGGCGGTGGGCGCGCGTGATGTGGACACACTGCTGGCGTTGCCGGCTTCTGCGCTGCTCACCGCGACCAAGGCACGCGACCCATCGCGGGTGGAGAGCACCAGCTTGTACTTCGGGCCGGTGCTGGATGGCGACGCATTGCCCGTGCATCCGTTCTGGCCGCAGGCTCCAGCGCAGTCGGCCGGCGTTCCAATGGTGATCGGCAATACGCATGATGAAACCCGCGCTTTCCTCGGCAACGACGCCGCCAACTTCGAGCTGACGTGGGAGAGCCTGCCGGCCAAGCTCGAGAAGGAGCAGTTCGTTGACCTGCTGCCTTCGGTGGTCATTGCCGAGTACCGCCGCTTGTATCC
>JAEXNZ010000331.1 GCA_023439425.1 Pseudomonadota bacterium | reverse complement strand
CACGATCTGGATTTCCGGACGCAGCAGCGAAGCCGTGGAGGTCACGCTGCCCAGCCCCTGGATGCCGCGCAGGTCGCGTTCCAGCGCGGTGGACGCGTCCTGCAGGCGCTGCGGGTCGTCACCGGACAGCACCAGCTGCAGCAGGTTGCCCGGCTCGGAGCTGACATAGCTCACCCGTACGCCGGGCAGGTCGGCCAAGCGCTTGCGCGCTTCACGCTCGAGCACACGCTGATCGCGGTCGCGGTCATCGGCGACGCCCCAGTCCAGCACCAGCGTCGCTTTACGCGGCTCGCCGACGCCGGTGGCGCTGGGGTCACCCAGGTCGAGCACGCTGCCGACGGCGGTGTACACCTGCTTCAGCTCGGGGATGTCCTTGAGCAGGGCGCGCGCCTGTTCGGCCACCGCCACGGTTTCCTGCAGGCGCGTACCCGGCGGCAGCTCCAGGCTGAGGTTGCTGCGGCCCAGGTCGGACTGCGGGATGAAGGTGGCCGGAATCAGCGGTACCAGCGCCAGCGAGGCCACAAAGAGGCCGGTTGCCAGCCACAGTGTGCGCCCACGGTGGCGCAACGCCGCGTCGACCCAGCCCAGGTACCATGTCATCAGTTTCGACTCGGGCTTCTCCTCGCCGTGCGGCTTGAGCAGGTAGGCCGCCATCATCGGGGTGAGCAGACGCGCCACCAGCAGCGAGAACAGCACCGCCGTGGCGGCGGTCCAGCCGAACTCGCGGAAGAACTTGCCGGCGATGCCGGGCATGAACGCCACCGGGATGAACACCGCGGCCAGGGTGAGCGAGGTCGCGATGACCGCGTTGCCGATCTCGCCTGCCGCCTCACGCGCCGCTTCCAGCGGGGGCTTGCCCATGCGCAGGTGGCGCACGATGTTCTCGATCTCCACGATCGCATCGTCGACCAGGATGCCGACCACCACCGACAATGCCAGCAGGGTGATCATGTTCAGGGTGAAGCCGAAGAAGTACATCACCGCGAAGGTGGGGATGATCGACAGCGGCAGCGCCAGCGCCGACACCCAGGTGGCGCGCCAGTCGCGCAGGAACAGCCACACCACCAGCAGCGCCAGCAACGCGCCCTCGTACAGCATGGTCATCGACGAATCGTAGGAGCGATGCGTTTCGTCGATGGCGGTGGTGACCAGCTTGAAGTCGATGCCCGGGTGTTCGGCCTTGATCCTGTCCAGCGCCTCATGCACGCCGGCTTCCACCTTTACTTCGCTGGAGCCACGCGTACGCGACATCGAGAATGCCACCACGGCCTTACCGTCGAGCAGCGCCGCTTCGGTGGGGTCGGCGGCGGCGTCGGTGACCTTGGCCAGCGTGGACAGCCGCACCGAGCGGCCATCCGGCAGCGCAATGGAATAGTCGCGCAGCGCCTGCGCATCGCCCACCGTGCCCAACGTACGGATGGTCTGCTGTGCACCTTCGATCTCGGCCTTGCCGCCGGCACGCTCCACCTGGATGCGCGCCAGCTGCTGCGAGACATCACCGGCAGTGATGCCCATCGCAATAAGCGCGTTCGGGTCCAGGTCCACCCGCACCTGACGCTGCACGCCGCCCACGCGCGTGACGCGGGCTACGCCGGGCACGCCATACATGGCGCGGGAGATGTCGCGGTCGACGAACCAGCTGGCTTCGTCGGGGGTCATGTGCGGGGCGACCAGGGCGTAGGTCATCAGCGAGCCGCCGATGTCGACCTTGGAGATCACCGGCTCCTGGATGTCCTGCGGCAGATCCGTGCGGATGCGGGTGACCGCGTCGCGGGTGTCATCCAGCGCGGTGGCCAGGTCGGCTTCCAGCTGGAACTCGATCGTGGTGGTGCTGACGCCTTCGCTGACCGAGGAGATCACGCGCTTGACGTTGTTCACCGTGGCGACGGAGTCCTCCACCTTTCGGGTGACTTCCGCTTCCAGCTGGCTGGGCGAAGCGCCCGGCTGGGTGACGGTGACCGTGGTCATCGGGAAGGCGATGTCCGGGAAGCGCGCCACCGGCAGCTGGTGGAAACCCCACAGGCCGGCCACGCACAGCACGAAGAAGATCAGCAGGGCGGGTAATGGGCGCTTGATCGCCCAGGCGGAGAAATTCATTGCGCGGCCGCCTTCTTGGCGGCGCTGGCATCGACCACGCGCACGCGGTCGCCTTCACCCAGGAAGCCCGCGCCCTCCACCACCACCTTGTCGCCGGCTTTCAGCCCTTCCAGGATCGCGGTGCGACCCTGCAGCGCCTGGCCGGTGCGCACGCGGTGACGGGTGGCCTGCTGCTTGTCGCTGACACTGAACACATAGCTGTGACCGTCGCGCTGCACGATGGCGGCAGTCGGGATGGTCAGTACGTCGCCGTCGCCGGTGACAATGCGACCTTCCACGTAGACACCCTGCTTCAGCGTTCCCGGTTCGGGCAGGTCGGCATAGACGGTGCCGGTGCGGGTCTGCGCATCCACGCCCGGGGTGACCGCGCGAATGCGGCCGGTGATCGTCTGCCCGGCGTACGGCAGTTGCACCGGGTTACCGACCGCCACGCCGGTCAGCTGGTCTTCCGGCAGTTCAGCGCGCCATTCCAGGCGACCATCGCGGATCAGGCGCAGCAGTTCGGTACCGGCCGACACCACCTGACCCGGCTGCACCAGCCGCTTGGAGATCAGGCCGTCGGCCGGGGCGCGCAGGTCGGCGAAGTCGCGGCGAAGCTGTGCCGAGTCACGCGAAGCACGAGCCGTGGCGGTCTGCGCTTCGGCATTGAGGCGATTGGCACGCAGCTCGTCCAGGCTGCTTTCACTGATCAGCTTTTCCGCCGCCAGCTTTTCGCTGCGCTGGTAGTTCAGGCGGGCCAGCTCCTGCGAGGCCTGCGCCTGGCGCAGCGAGGCTTCGGCCTGGGCCAGCTCGCTGTCGAGGGTGCGGTGGTCCAGCTGCAGCAGGACCTGCCCCTTCTTGACGTACTGGCCGACGTCCACGTTGAGGGCGGTGACGCGCTGGCCGCTGATCTCCACGCCCAGCTGCATTTCCTCGAAGGCGCTGACCGGCCCGGACACCAGCACCGTGCGCGGCATCACCTGCGTCTGTGCGGCGGCCACCGATACCGGCAGCGCCGAAGTGGTGGCTGCATCGGCCTCGGCATCGTCCTTGCCGCCGCAGGCGGTCAGTACGGCCAGGGAAAGCACCAGCAGGGAGGAGCGAAGTAAGAGCGAACGCATGGATGAGCTTCCGTGTCGGAGCAGCGGTAAGGGGAAAGGATTCAGGAGGTGCGGGCGAGGCGCTGTTCGATGCCGTCCAGCATCAGCCCCACGCCTTGTTCAAAACGGGTATCGAAGTCGACTTCACGCCAGACCTCGCGGGCCTGCCAGCAGTGCGGGAAACGCTGTTCGGCCAGGGCCATGAACGCCTCACCCAGCGCTTCCATGCTGCCGTCGCCCGGCCACGACTGCTCTTCGATGACGAAGCCCATCGTGTAGTACACCAGGTCCATCGCAGTGGTCGCCGCGAAGCTGGCCGGTGCACCTGCCGCGGTGAGCGCGGCAATGCTGGCCTCACCCACCCGAAGGACGTTCTCGGTGGCGATGAAGGTACCGGCATACACCCGCGCGCCATCACGCCGGGCCTTGAACGCCACCCGGAACTCGCGCGCGATCTGCAGCAGGGTCTGCCGCCACGGCTGGCCTTCGGGAATGTGCCGGGCCACGTCGACGATCATGGCGTCGGCCATGGCGTCCACCAGCGCCTGCTTGCTCTTGAAATGCCAGTACAGCGACGGCGCGCGGATGCCCAGCGAACAGGCCACCTTGCGCAGGGTGACGCCCTCCATGCCGGCTTCGTCGAGAAGCTTGAAGGCGGCGTCCACAATGTTGTCGCGGGCGATGGCCTGGCGCATGGAGGGAAGGTTACCTAACGTTGTTAGGGGCGAATCTAACAGTGTTAGGTTTGGGGGTGCAAGGGGGTGACGGGTTTGGCTCGGGGCATAGGGGTGCCGGGA
>JAEXNZ010000327.1 GCA_023439425.1 Pseudomonadota bacterium | reverse complement strand
GCCAGCCGAAGTGGCGGAATCGGTAGACGCAGCGGACTCAAAATCCGCCGCCCTTAAAAGCGTGTGGGTTCGAGTCCCACCTTCGGCACCATGGAAATGAAAAGGCCAGATCGAAAGATCTGGCCTTTTGCTTTTCAATTCAGCCTCATGATCCCTTAACGACCATCAACTTGGCCGCGACATCACTCGCCGAAGATGTAACGCGTGCGAGCCTCCAGCGACCACTCACCCAGCATTCGATCACCGCTCTCCTGTAGATGACTCAAGGGGCGCGGTGCCTGGGTGATATCACGGCCGGCCGCACGCATCGCAGACTTGCTCAAGGATGGATCGTAAAGCACGCGATGCACCGCTTCGGCCACCATCTCTCTAGTGTTTTTACCTGCTGTCATCAGCACTCTCCACCGCAGAATCCGTAACGATGCTAGCACCAATGCCAACAGGCGAACGGTCGTTCAGGACCAGAAATGCAACGAGGAACAGCAACGAACCGAACAAGATCGAGCTGGCAATACCTCCGGCCACACTCAATCCAAACTGAGGCCAGAATCTCCGTCCCTGACGTATTTCCCCCATCAGCGCAGAGTGCTCGACATCCTTCCGGACCGATTCGGAAAATGCAGCCTGAACCAGATCTGCGTGGTTTTTCAGAATCAACTCTGCAACACCCTGCGACCTGACCAGTGCAGCCGCAGGAAGGGCCTCGTACCAGCCTCGAACCTCTTCATCAGTCGCGCTCCTCCCCATGTGCTCGGCGTGGTGCTTCATCCACTCAAACTTCTGCTCTTCAACTACCGCAAATGTAAGAAGGCTGAGTAGCCAACTTCCAGGAAGGTCGTGCACCAACTGGTCATAGATCTCTATCGAACCGGTGAACCGCGCCATGGATACTCCCGAGATTGGATGAATCCATGGTTACACGCGCGAAGTCGCCATCTAAGCTGATCGACGCCGAACACAACGTCAGAGTTCCCGCACAACGCTGTAGGCAAAACGCTATCAACGCCGACGCGGCCCCACCGGCACTCCCGCCTGCGCCGCCAGCGCACGGGACAGTTCCTGCGCTGGCAGGATGTTGAACAGGCGCGAGTAAAGCGCGGCCATGCGTCCTAGGTCCCACACCCCGAAGCGGGCGCAGATGCCGGTCACGGTATCGCCCGGGCGGGCGCTGCGCAGTGCGCTGCGGATCGCATGCAGGCGCTCCACCACATAGAACTGGCGCGGGGCCATGCCGATGGCGTCACCGAACGCACGGTTCAGCGACCGCTGCGAAGCGCCCACGGCGAACGGCAGGTCTGCGTACGGCACCTCGCCGCGCAGGCTGCGCTGGATATGGTCGATGCCCCGGCGCACGATCTCCTTGCGTGGCAGCGGTGGGCGACCGCGACGACTCACCGCCAACGAGGGGCACACCGGCAGCGGCCGGCACTGCAGCACCGCCGTAGTGATCTGTGCAGCAAAGGCCTGCTGGGCAGCCGGCTCGGCAAACGCCTCCGGGTTCTCTGCATGCACGTCGAAGGCACGCTGGGTCAGCGCGACCACCTCAGCCACTGCCTGCGGGTTGGACCGCACATGCGTGGTCCGGTACAACGCCTGGGTATCCAGCCCCATCCGCACCGCCTGCCCCAGCACCCGCGCCTCGGCCAGGTCCACCCCGAGGAACCGCGCTGGCACCCGGGTGAAACCCTGCATCTCCTGGCGCGGGGCCATCCAGATGTAGCCGTCGTCGCCGACCTGCTCGCCTTCCAGTTCGGTATCGCTGCCCGGCAGCGACAGGTACACACCAAAGCGGGCGGCGTGCAACGCGCCTCGATAGGTCACCGACGCACCGTCCATGCCGTGCAGCACGCCGATATCGCCGATCTCCAGCGTATTCAATACCCAGGCCGCGTCGCTGCGCCCGGTAACCCGCATTTCTCCGTCAATTCCGTTGACCGCGTTTGAGTACGCCTCGAAGTCCGGAAAGGTCAAAGAAGGCATTATTTATAATGAGTGGATAATGTTTGAAATTATGTGCGGAGCGGTCAGGAAAACTCACCAATCCTCACGCGGCCGCATACTCTACGCGGATTTGACACCGGTTGTGCACCGCCATTGGTAGGGGGTGAAAGGCCGCTTTTTTGGCGGTCTTTACGTAGCGAACCGCCTTCACCGCCCCTAAGAATGTGAACACCCCGCAGCACGACGAATGGACGGTGGGGGCTGTCCAAACGAAAGGTTGCAGGGTGTGTTTGTTTCGATCCGGGGGAAAATATCCGCATCGCGCGGTGTGGCCGCGGACTTAATAGAAAGACCGGTTCATCCGGCATAAGTCCGCAGTGCCGCCCGAACGGGGGTTGGGCACGGATTGTCCAAGGGGTGTTTTCGCATTACCTGCCGTACGAAAAGGGCCAGATTCCCGATCTGGCCCTTTTCTCTTACACCAGGCGCAGCACCGGCTGACCTGCGTTCGATGCCGGTCGGCCGAGGCGCACCGCCCCGCCATCCACCTTGAACGCGGCCACGGTGTGCAGCAGTTCGGTGGACTGCTCTTCCATGCTGCGTGCGGCCGCCGAGGCTTCTTCCACCAGTGCGGCATTCTGCTGCGTGCCCTGGTCGATCTGATCGACCACGATGTTCATCTGGCCAAGGCTGTCACTCTGCTGCCGCGCGGCGTCGCTGATTTCGCGGATCAGGTCACTGACCCGTCTCACGTTGCCGACGATTTCGTCCATGGTGCGCCCGGCCCCCTCCACCTGGCCGGTACCGATGCCCACCTTGTCGACGGAGTCGCCGATCAGTTGCTTGATCTCTTTGGCGGCGGTGGCCGAACGCTGTGACAGCGAACGGATCTCCGAGGCCACGACGGCAAAGCCGCGACCGTGCTCGCCTGCGCGCGCGGCTTCGACCGCCGCGTTGAGGGCCAGGATGTTGGTCTGGAACGCGATGCCGTCAATCACCCCGATGATGTCGACGATGCGCCGCGACGACTCGTTGATCAGCGCCATGGTGCTGACCACCTCGTGCACCACCTTGCCGCCCTGCGCGGCAACATCGACCGCACCACTGGCCAGCTGGCTGGCCTGACGGGCGTTCTCAGCGGTGCTCCGTACGGTATCGGCCAGGTCCTTCATCGACACCGCGGTTTCTTCCAGCGAGGCCGCCTGCTGCTCGGTGCGCTGGGACAGGTCGGCGTTGCCCTGGGCGATTTCGCTGGCCCCGAGTGCGATGGTATCGGCGGCGAATTTGATCTGACCAATGATGCCGGCCATGGTCTCCATCAGCGCGTTGACGCCGTGGCACAGTTCGGCAATCGGGCCGGTCTTGTCATCGGTGGCGATCTGGTGAGTGAGGTCGCCGGCCTGGGCGGCCGCCACCACTTCGCGGGTCTGCGCCACAGCCGCCTGCAGGGCATTGGCATCGCGTACCTGCGCGGTCACATCGGTGGCGTACTTCACGACTTTGAAGGCGCGACCGTTCATGTCCATGATCGGGTTGTACGAGGCCTGGATCCAGACCTCACGCCCGCCCTTGCCCAGCCGCCGGTACTGGCCTGCATCGTACTCGCCGCGGCCCAGTTTTTCCCAGAAAGCGCGGTACTCCGCGCTTTCCCGGTAGGCCGGCTCGACGAACATGCTGTGGTGGCGGCCGCGTACTTCCTCCAGGGTGTAACCAGTGGTGGCCAGGAAGTTCTCGTTGGCCCCCAGAATGCGGCCATCCAGGCTGAACTCGATCACCGCCTGCGACTTGTTGATGGCGGCCAGCTGGCCGGCGAAGTCGGCCGCCTGCATCTTCTGCGCGGTGATGTCGGTGGCGAACTTCACCACCTTGTAGGCGCGCCCGGTGCTGTCGAACACCGGGTTGTAGGACGCCTGGATCCAGATCTCGCGTGCGCCTTTGCCGAAGCGACGGTACTGACCGGCATCGAACTCGCCACGCCCCAGCCGCTCCCAGAACGCACGGTACTCCGCACTCTGCGCCTGAACCGGATCAACGAACATCGAATGGTGATGCCCCTGCACCTCTGCCAGGGTGTAGCCCAGCGTCTGCAGGAAATTGTCATTGGCGGTGAGAATGGTACCGTCCAGGGCAAATTCGATCACCGCCTGGACCCGGTGCAACGCCGTCACCTGGGCTTCCAGTTCCTCACGATGACGGGCTTGTGCCGCATCGTGATCCCGACGCAGGTCGCGACGGGCATGGAACAGCGCGCGCAGTCCGCGCCAGGGGGAAGCTGGCAGCGCCACGGCACTGCGTTCGGTCAACGGCATCTGCATGCCAGAGATAAGCATTTTTGCGATCCTCGATGTTCGATTGGCGGATGGGCTACGAAACAACGCAGACGTCCGGGGGCAAACAACGACGTCACTCCAGCCAGCTCCAGTTGGAGCAGGCGCAGAAGGGTATCGACTAACTTGAGATAACCTTTAGTAGAAACTCGCCTGATAATGAATAATTAATATCAAAACCAGGTCACAGTTTTATATCGCCCATTCATTCATGTGTAAATACCCCGTCGGGGATTTACTCAGGACCGCCATCATCTGGCGAGTCGAGCGGATCCGGCCCACCGTGCACCGGGTCTTCCACCTGCACGTTGTTGCGGCCCAGCGCCTTGGCGCGATAGCACTGGGCGTCGGCCGCGGCCACAGCCGCGTCCACGCTGGTGCCGCCGTGGATGGCGGCGATGCCGATGCTGGCACCGACGCTCAGCCGGGTCATGTCCCAGGGGATGGTGAGCAGCTGCAGGGAATGCAGCAGGTCGGTGCCGATCCGGCGCGCCCGCCGCAGTGAACAGCCGGCCAGAATGACGGCGAACTCATCGCCCCCCAGCCGCGCCACGATGTCGGAGTCACGCACCCCATGACGCAGGGCGTTGGCCACCGCCCACAGCATGGCGTCTCCGGCCAGGTGCCCGTGGTTGTCGTTGATCGGCTTGAAGTTATCCAGATCGATGAACATCAGTGAGGCAGACTGCCCGGTCCGGGCCACGCGGGTGATGGCCTGCTGCAGGTGGGCCTCGAAGCCACGGCGGTTGGTGAGTTCAGTCAGCGGGTCGACCTCGGCCAGATGGCGGGCCTCGCGCTGACGGGCCCGCTGCTGGGTGACGTCCCGGATGACCCAGACCGCGCCGTTGATTTCACCGTCCTCGTCGCGCAACCAGGCACGGGTGAGGTCCACTGGCAACAGGTGGGCTCCGACCGACAGCAGCAGGTCTGAATGCAGATCCACGGCATTGCTGTCCGGGTCGAGCAGCACCTCCAGTTCCAACGGCGAGCGCGGCGCATATTCGGTGGTCAGCTCCACCACGTCCTGGATCAGGCTGCCGGTGAACGACGCGGCCCCCTCCCCGGCCAGTGCGCGACTGGCGGCGGCATTGGCATATTCGATGCGACCGCGCAGGTCCAGGCTGAGCACCATGTCGGCCACCGCATCCAGGGTGACCCGGGTGCGCTGGGCCGATTCGCGCAACTGCTGGCCGCTCTGGTGCTGGGCGGTGATGTCCTGGATCTGCGACACGAAATGCAGCGGTTCGCCATGCGGGGCGCGCACCAGCGACACCGACAGCCGCCCCCACACCAGATGCCCGCCCTTGCCCAGGTAGCGCTTGGTCATGTGGTAGTGGTCGCGTCGCCCGGCCAGCAGGTCCTGCACCATGGCCAGATCGGATTCCAGATCGTCGGGATAGGTCAGGGTCTGGAAGTCGATCTCCAGCAGTTCCGCGCGGGTGTACCCCAGAATGCCGCACAACGCGTCGTTGACG
>JAEXNZ010000228.1 GCA_023439425.1 Pseudomonadota bacterium | reverse complement strand
CTTGACCCAGAACGAGCGGTTGAAGCGGCGGCGGTAGGCGATGCCCAGCACCAGCAGCCAGAAGATGCCGAACAACATGCCGCCGATCACGTCGCTGAGCCAATGCGCGCCCAGGTAGATGCGGGCGAAGCCGATCAGGCTGACGATGATGCCCGACAGCAGGTACGGCCAAACCCGCGTGCGGCCGGGCAGTTCACGCCCGATCAGCACCGCGAAGAAGCCGAAAGTGATGGTGGCCATGGTCACCGACACCGACGGGAAGCCGAAGCCGCTGCTGGCATTCGGCGGGCGCACCACGTCCACGGTGGTGCCCAGCAGCTCGGTCAGCGCGTAGCCGAACGCCAGCGCCGCCAGCCAGTGCCCGGCCGCCATCCAGCGCCGCCGCCAGATCAGATACGCCATGCCGGCCGCGGTGGCCGGCATCAGCACCTGCCACGCGCCCAGCGAGGCCAGCGCTGCCATCGGGTAGTCGGCCAGCGGGTTGCGCAGTGCCAGCATGGCTTCGTGCACGGCCAGGTCCAATGCCAACGGCTCACCGTGCGCCACCACCACCATCATCAGCGCGAACCAGCACCAGCCCAGCAACAGCAGCATCAGCGCCAGCATTGCCAGCGGCACCGACTCGCGCCGGCTCGGGTCGAACACCGCCACCGAATAGCGACCCAGGGTAGGGTGGCGCTGATACCAGCGCAGCAATCCGGCCAGCCACGAATCCATGCGCGCGGCCGACCAGCGGTAGCCGTACAGCACGATCGCCCAGACCACGCCCAGCACCACGCCGACCAACGCCAGCACCATCACCAGCCGGCCGGCCACGGCCGCCACTGCGTCGTAGGCTTCGCCCAGCACCCATCCCGGGGCGAGGAACAGCAGCGCCCAGCTGATCGCCGCGATGCTGCTGGCCTGCAGGTAGCGCGGCACCGGCATCTTCATCATGCCGGCAATGGCCGGCACGAACGGGCGGATCGCACCGACGTAGCGGGCCACCAGGATGCTCTTGAACGCATTGCGGCGGAACATGATCTCGCCGCGGTCCAGCAGCTGCGGGTAGCGGCTGAACGGCCAGATGCCACGCAGCCGGTCACCCCAGCGGCGGCCGATCCAGTAACTCAACCCATCGCCCGCCAGTGCACCCAGCGCGGTGCAGGCCACCGCATACGGGCCGGAGATCTGGCCCAGTCCGATCAGCACGCCCACCGCGAACAGCAACGGCAGCGCCGGCACGATCGCGCCCAGAATGATGACCGCATCGCAGAAGGCGATGAGGAAGACGACCGCGCCGGCAAGCACGGGGTGAGCTGCGATCCACGCAAGCGTGGCATCGATCCATGAAGAGTCCATCGGCGGATTATAGGGGGCCAACACTGACTGGCTGCCACCGGTGTGCTCCGAAACGACGTCATCTGCCGGCAATGAACGTGAACCGCCTAGAATGGCGGCATGACGTCAACGCCGCCCACCGCCCCGCACGCCCTCAAGGCCGACAGCTTTGGCCGCATCCTGCTGATCGAGCAGGACGGCCAGCGCTTCGTGCGCCGCGACCTCGGGGCCACCCCCTGGTGGCTGCGCCTGCCCGCGTGGTGGCTGGCCCGCCGCGAAGCCCGCGCGCTGGCGCACCTGGACGGCATGCCCGACACCCCCCGGCTGCTGGCCTGGGACGGCCACTGGCTGGACCGCAGCTTCATGGAGGGCGAGGCCATGTACCAGCGCCCCCCGCGCGGCGACCTGGCCTACTTCCGCGCCGCGCGCCGGCTGCTGCAGCAGGTGCACCGCCACGGCATCGCCCACAACGACCTGGCCAAGGAAGCCAACTGGCTGGTGCGCGAAGATGGCCGCCCCGCGTTGATCGACTTCCAGCTGGCCGTGATCGGCAATCCGCGCTCGCGCTGGATGCGCCTGCTCGCCCGCGAAGACCTGCGCCACCTGCTCAAGCACAAGCGTATGTATTGCCGTGAGTATCTGACGCCCGTGGAGAAGCGGTTGCTGAAACGCCATTCCTGGGTGCGCGACGTGTGGTTCCGCACCGGCAAGCCGGTGTACCGGTTCGTCACCCGCAAGATCCTGCACTGGGAAGACAACGAAGGGCAGGGGCCGAAGCCCTGAGAGGGCAACCAGCGGCGGCTGTTTGGATGGACGGATGGCCGGCCGGTTGGATGGGGGCTCAGGTAGGGTCGCACGACAGTCGACCGCCGATAATGGTGATCACCTCCTTAGGGCATGACCCAGAACGAAGGCACCGTCCGCCCAACAGAAACCCCCAAACCCATCAATGGAGATTACAGATGCAAGGACTGCTCTCATTACTACTCCTCGGACTTGTCGCACCTCCGCTCGTCCCAAATCCCAACCTTGATCAGGAGATCGCGTCGGCCTATGCCGAGATCCATGACGCGACTGAGCGCTCCGACCGTTCCGTCCTGCTGCAGGCCCTGGTCAAACGCCTTTCCGTCGCAACACCGGACCAGATCAGCTCGGTCACGGACGAGTCCATTCAAAATCTGATAAATCTGCTCAAGACGGATGGCGATATTGGCAGGGTCTTCGCCTCCCGCTCACTGGCCGCAGTGGCGTGTCGCGCCCATGGTGCGCTTCCCTCCTTACGCGCCACATTGGCGGAAATTCCAAAGCCAAGCGCAGACGTCCTGCCCCTGGTGCTGGCACCTTCTTTCAGCCCGTACGATCACGTCGAACGGTCAATTCTGACCATTGAGAGCACAAAGTCCTGCATTGGAAACCCGCCGCAGGATTGATGTGCTGATTCAAGCGCAAAGGAATGATCTACAAATGAGAGATTGGGGCTCCGAACCACAGCACTCTGAATCAGCTCTGGCGTTCTATGCCGCCCGGATGCGCGAAGACGCGCCTGCTGAATTCCTCGCCGACTACATGACCTTCTGCTGGCAGGTATGCGAGCCCGGAATGGCTGCCGAGGCGGACCTGAACAATGAGGTATTCACGGAAGCGGCTGACCGGTTGCATGACCTGTTGGCGCAGGCGCACCAGGATCGCTATCGCTGGACCGCTCTCGACTTCTGGAGGCGCTACATCGAATGGGCTGACCTTGCCCTGGATCTAAGCGTTGAAGATTGCAGGGAATTCACGTTCAAGAATCCGGGATACCTCGAGCCGGCCTTCTTCGTATTTCTGGCAACGAATGGAAGGGAGATGAGATCGGAGGCTATGCTGCTACATTCCAGTTGCTCGAAAGCCACCAGCATGCGCTCAAACTATGTGCGCTCGGTTATCGAGAGTCGCTTGAGATCTGAGTCTCTGCTCGGCCAAGCCTGCACTGAATTTGGTGAGGCAAGTAGAGCTACATCAGACGAATTCCGAAAATCAGGTGGATGATTCAAATGCCAAGGAAGAAGAAGCAACATTGGGAAGCTGGGAGCATTTTTCTGCTGCCCCTGCAGGACGAGGAATTTGGCCTTGGCCAGGTCATCGCGCACGAGTACGAACTGCTGAACAGCGCCGCCGTGGCGTTCTTTGACTGGAAGGAAGCGTGGACAGAGCGCAGTGCCCTTCCCCAGCCTTCGCTCGATACAATCATTTCAGTGGTCCACGTGACCGTTGATCTGCTTAACTCAAGCCGCTGGCGGGTGGTTTCGCACGCAGCAGCCAGTCAGTTTGAACACCTGAAGCCTTATGAACAGTTTCGACACAATGGATTCATAGGCGGAAAGGTACATGGTTCGGCACTGGCCGAGAGCTTCCTGAACGCCTTCTATGGTCTGGAGGCATGGGACGACTGGTATCTGCCTGACTATCTGGACAGCTTTCTGATCTCCCCGGACAAGAAGCCTTTCGACCGGTTGGTGTACTCCGGACGTTATCCGGTTCCGCAGCCGAGCCAGGCTTAGGTAGCACTCCAAGGAGCCTCCATGTGGTACTGCGCGCATGCAATCTTCTATTTCAAGTACGAAGGGCAACAGACCTACCGGCTGCACGAGAACGTTTACCTGATTCAGTCCGAAACCGCTGAATCCGCGTGGGAGAACGCCGAAGCCTTGGCCAGGAAGCAGGAGGTTGCCAGTGAGGACGGTCACCTTGAAGTGGACGGAAACAAGGCGACCTATCACTTTGCGGGCATCCGCAAGCTGATTGAAGCCCAGGTGGATAGTGGAAAGGAAAAGAGCCCGCTGGATGGGGGAATCGAGCTGACCTACTCCGTCATGGTGGTGGATTCATTCTCGGCGGTAGAGCGGCTCGCGAAAGGCGAAGAAGCGAGCGTGCTGTATGAGGAGTAGTTCGCAGGATCGGGGGGCGAGAAGGATGACTGTGAAATTGCGCTTCGTTGGTGCGTTCGTCCTCGCTGTGATGGCCTGCCAACCGGTTCAATCCGACGAAAGGTCCCTCACGGGTCGTGAGGCCCAGTTGGCCGTTCCATCGCTCAGGAAGCCCTTGTCCCAGCTCAACGATGACTCCGTGCCTCTGGGGCATCTACGGCTTTATCCACCGACGAGCACTTATGGCTCGTTGACATCGGTTGTAGAGGAGCTTGAGACGCGGCCGGCGTGTCCTCAGTCACACGCGGGCGGTGGTGATCTGAACGCTGATGTTCAGTCAGCCCACCAGTTGATTGTGCAATCTCGCACGAGCAACAACCGGGCGAATCATATGAGGCAGTTGGTAGATCGGCTTTCGAAGGCGGAGCCGGATGAGGTGGAGAAGCTCAATGACTTCTCGGTGGCGCTCATTGCCGAGATTCTCAGACTTGATGGTGAGGTTGGCAGGTTCTATGGCGGGTTAGGGCTATCAGCAGTGTCTTGTCGCGCGAAATCGGCTCTTCCGGATCTGCGCTTGGCTCTTTCAGAAGCAACGCCGGTAGGGTCTGATTCCGACTGGATTACCATTTCTCCTGCGGTGAGCCCTTACGAGGAAATCCAGCGGGCAATCGCAAAGATTGAGTCGGATCGTCCTTGTTCTGTATCAGGCGGGCGAGAGGGAGATTGAGGTGCTGCTGACATGCCAAGATCGGGTTGAACGACAAGCCGGCGGCGTGTGGCTGCCCGCTTGGCTGCAAACCTGGCTTGGACTTCGGCTGCTGGGATCAGATTGCCGGAGTTGGCCGAATCCAGGCCGATCCTCACCTGGCGGCGGAACCCGGCGTCATGCTTGGCGGCCTCCTTCTGTTGTTGCACGAACTCGCGCATCATGACGCTGCTCCTATGTGTTACATGGTCAATGCACTGTAGCGCAGGGACCCGGGTGTCGCGTCGCGTCATTCCACCAAGCATGACCTCGGAAATGTCGTTAATGTCGTGTTTCGTCGGCAAGCAGCGCAGCATCGGGGTCTGTCGAATTCACGCACGTAGCGCGCATAATCCGGTTCTACATTCGCTCTTCGGCCCCTCATATGACGACCCTGCAAGGTAAAACCCTGTTCATCACCGGTGCCTCGCGCGGCATCGGCCTGGCCATCGCGCTGCGCGCCGCGCGAGAAGGGGCCAACGTCGCCATCGCGGCCAAGTCGTCGGTCCCGAACCCCAAGCTCCCCGGCACCATCCACAGCGCCGCCGAAGCCGTGAACGCGGTCGGTGGGCAGGGGCTTGCCCTGAAGTGCGACATCCGGGAAGAAGACCAGGTGCACGCGGCAGTCGCCGCCACCTTGGACACCTTCGGCGGCATCGACATCCTGGTCAACAACGCCAGTGCGATCTGGCTGCGCGGCACGCTGGATACGCCGATGAAGCGCTTCGACCTGATGCAGCAGGTCAATTCACGCGGCAGCTTCCTGTGCGCGCAGGCCTGTCTGCCGCACCTGCTGCAGGCGGCGAACCCGCACATTCTCACCCTGGCCCCGCCGCCCAGCCTCAACCCGAAGTGGTGGGGCCCGCACACCGGCTACACCCTGGCCAAGATGGGCATGAGCTTCGTCACCCTGGGCCTGGCCGCCGAGTTCGGCCCCCAGGGCGTGGCGGTGAATGCACTGTGGCCGCGTACGGTGATCGCCACCGATGCGATCAACATGATTCCGGGCGTGGACGCTGCCGGTTGCCGTACGCCGCAGATCATGGCGGATGCGGCGTATGCGGTGCTGACTCGCGAGGCGGCCGGCTTCCACGGCAACTTCCTGCTGGACGATGAAGTACTGGCTGAGGCGGGCGTCACTGACCTCAGCGGTTACGCGGTGGATGCGTCACGGCCGCTGTTGCCGGATCTGTTCCTGGATTGAGACATGGGACCCATTCGTCATGCGCTGCTGGTCATCATTATGATCGCGCTGGGCGTATGGAGCTGCTACTTCCTGCCGGGCTGGGTTGGGTTGCTCGCAGGCGCTGTACTGCTGCTATGCGCGCTCATTGCTACCGTAGCTGCCCTGTTCGGGCGAGGGGCACGAGGTAGGGCGACCCGGCTTTGGAAAGAGTTCTGCGATTTTCTCTACGGCGTGTGAATGCAGTCGCCGACAGGCGTAGCTCGGGCCGGCATTGCCGACCCGAACGGCGCGCCGGTCAGAGGTCTTTGACAAAAATCCGGTCGCGGGTGTTGATCACGTCAAGTATGTTCATCTTGATCGTGGCTTCGTTGCTTATGGAAATTGCGGCCGAGTGCGCCTCAAACGGCAGTTCGCGCGAAATATCCACGACCTTGGCGGCTTGGTGGTCTTTTGCTGACTGCTCCGCGTTACGCCATGCCCCGCGCTCAGCGGGCCCGCAGAAGACCGATGCGTTTCCACGCTGCTCTTGAATGTGGTCGCGCACTTTTGCCTCCCGCACATCCATCGAGTGCATCCGCTGGTCAATTACAGATTTCAGTTCTCGCATGTGGAGCTGTGCGGAGTTCTCAAGTTTGAAATTGACGGCAGGCAATGCGGAAATAGGAGCGTTGCAGATCAAGTTTGGCGTAGGAGCGATGCCGTTAGCTGCGGTGACTGTAGCGGCGAGTGATTCTCGTGCTCTTTCAATCGGTGGAATGGCGGGCGGCAGGTTCTTTGGGATCATAGGGCGTGCTTTATCCAGGACGGAGCCGGTGAGTCTGATCGGCTGGAAGATCGTGCGCTTCCACGAATCCCTCGCGCGATGCCACAGCAGCTGTAAGCCAGCCTTCAGCGGCTGCGCGGTGGGCCCCGCGCGGCCGCAGTTGCGGGATTTGTTCCTCGACTGATCGTAGGTGCCACGCCCTGCGTGGTACCCGGGCAAGGCGCGACGCATGCACACGAACACGAGCACACCGTCGTTCCGCGCGGGCCACGGAGTCCGGCGTTTGGACCCGGCCGAAGCGGTATGTCTGGCATTGATGACGCCGGAGCCGAGAGCAGCCACGCAGGGCGTGGCTCTACGTCTGATAGAATCCGCTCTCTGGAAACGTTTTCAACACGGAGAGGTTGGATGAAGCACGCAGTACGCACGGCCACGATGGCCGTTTCGATCGCCCTGGCCCTGAGTGCCTGTGGCAACAAGTCGGCCGATCCGGCCAAGGCCGAGGCAGCGGCCGCCACTGAACAGCTGGACGCGCAGCAGGCGCTGACGGTCAAGCTCAATGACTACATTGACTGCTACAACGCCATCGATGCCGACCAGCATCGCAGTATCGACACCTACACCGGCTGGATGAAGGACCCCGAAGCGGGCCCGACCGGCAAGGAACAGCGCGGTTACGGTCCGCGTCCGGTGGACACCTATGGGCTGAAGAAGTGCGATGAGGCGGTGACCCGCGCGCTGGCCGCTGAGCCGAAGCTGCCGGCGCTGGATGCCGCGGCCAAGGACTATCTGGCCCAGCTGCACGCATTGGAGCCGTTGGCCAAGGAGGCTCACGACTACTACAGCCGCGAGGACTTCGAGGACGACAACTTCGCCAAGGGCAAGCAGATGCACGCCCCGCTGATGACGGCGTGGGGCGCATTTGCCGCGTCCAGCGAAACCTTCAGCGAAGAGCTGGAAAAGCAGAACGACCAGGCCCAGCGTGAACAGCTGGCCGCGCTGGAGAAAGCTGAAGGGCGCACGATGGAGTTCTACCGTCTGTCGATGATGCTGGAAGCCAAGTCGCTGGTCGATTTCATGAGCGAGGACACCTTCGACGTCGCGGAAGGCGAGAAGCGTGTGGCCGCGTTCAATGCGCTGTCTGACGAGGCGCACGCCAAGGTCAAGCCGGAGCAGAACAACGCCGGTTGGAGCACGTTCGAGATGTCGGCCGAGACCTTCCGTCGCCAGGCCAAGGAGCGTGTGGCCCGCGTGCGCGACAAGAAGCCGTACAGCAAGCTGGAGATCCAGTGGATGGACAATCCGACGCTGGCACCGGGCGGTTCGCCGAGCAAGCTGTTGAACACCTACAACGACCTGGTTCAGCGCAGCAACCAGCTGTAAGGCGGCGCGCCTGAAGCTGCGCGTCAGGCGTTCATGACGTCGGAACGAAGAGCGGACGGGCATGGCCCGTCCCTACGCGGGATATGCGGGGTGATGCGCCATGCGCGTCAAATCCGTTGTGTCTGAAACGCGTCCGCCGGCCGGTCG
>JAEXNZ010000206.1 GCA_023439425.1 Pseudomonadota bacterium | reverse complement strand
TCGAAATGCCTGCCACCCGCGCAGTGGCCCGGACCCTCGCGATGACAACAGCCGAAGACATTCCTGCAGCCAACAAAAAACCCCGGCAGAAACCGGGGCTTTTCGTTCGGAACGGCGCGGGCGCCTTACTTCTTCTTCGGCATGTACAGATCGGTGATCGTGCCGTCGTAGATTTCCGCCGACATCGCCACCGACTCGCTCAGGGTCGGATGCGCATGGATGGTGTGACCGATATCTTCGGCCTCCGCTCCCATTTCAATGGCCAGACCGATTTCCGCCAGCAGGTCACCGGCATGCACGCCGACGATGGCACCGCCGATGATGCGGTGGGTCTCTTCGTCAAAGATCAGCTTGGTGAAGCCTTCGGTGCGCCCAATGCCGATGGCGCGACCGCTGGCCGCCCACGGGAACTTGGCCACGCCGACCTTCAGGCCCTTGGCCTTGGCTTCGGTTTCGGTCACGCCTACCCAGGCGATTTCCGGGTTGGTGTAGGCCACCGACGGGATCACGCGGGCCACCCACTCCTTCTTCTCGCCGGCGGCCACTTCCGCGGCCAGCTTGCCCTCGTGCGTGGCCTTGTGGGCCAGCATCGGGTTGCCGACGATGTCGCCGATGGCAAAGATGTGCGGCACATTGGTGCGCATCTGCCGGTCGACCGGAATGAAGCCACGGTCGGTAACCTGCACACCAGCGGCTTCAGCAGCAATCTTTTTGCCGTTCGGCGAGCGGCCCACGGCCACCAGCACGCGGTCGAAGGTGCCCTGCGCCAGCGCCGGGGTTTCGCCTTCGGCAGCGGCTTCGAAGGTCACGGTGATGCCCTTCTTGTCGGCGCTCACGCCGGCCGCCTTGGTCTTCAGGTGCACTTCGATGCCCTGCTTCTTCAGGCGGTCGGCCAGCGGCTTCACCAGATCCTTGTCGGCACCCGGCATCAGCTGGTCCATGAACTCGACCACGGTGACCTTGCTGCCCAGCGCGCCATACACGGTGGCCATTTCCAGGCCGATGATGCCGCCGCCGACGACCAGCAGCGAACCCGGCACTTCGGCCAGTTCCAGTGCATCGGTGGAATCCATCACGCGCGGGTCGTCCCACGGGAAGTTCGGCAGCTTCACCGCCTGCGAACCGGCGGCGATGATGCACTGCTCAAAGCGCAGCAGCTGGGTCTTGCCGTCGTCGCCGACGATCTCCAGTTCGTTGGCCGACACGAAGGTGGCCACGCCCTGCACGGTGCGCACCTTGCGCTGCTTGGCCATGCCGGCCAGGCCCTTGGTCAGCTGGGTGACCACCTTTTCCTTGTAGCCGCGCAGCTTGTCCAGGGTGATGGTCGGCTTGCCGAACTCGACGCCGAAGTCGCCCGCATGGGCCACTTCGTCAATGACGGCAGCCGCGTGCAGCAGCGCCTTGGACGGAATGCAGCCGACGTTGAGGCAGACGCCGCCGAGGCGGGCGTAGCGTTCGATCAGCACCGTGTCCACGCCCAGGTCGGCCGAGCGGAACGCAGCGGTGTAACCGCCCGGGCCCGCACCCAGCACTACCATCTTGCATTCGATGTCGGCCGGCTTGCCCGAGGACAGCGCGGGTTTCGGCGCGGCCGGCTCGGCCGGGGCGCGGTGCGACGGGGTCACCGGCGGCTTGCTGGCCGGCGCGGCGGCCTTCGGCGCTTCGGCAGCCGGAGCCGCGGCAGCGCCTTCGGCTTCCAGCACCACCACCACGTCGCCCTCAGACAGCGTGTCGCCCAGCTTGACCTTGAGTTCCTTGACCACGCCGGCGGCCGAGGACGGCACTTCCAGGGTGGCCTTGTCCGATTCCAGCGTGACCAGGCCCTGGTCCTTCTTCACTGTGTCGCCCACGGCAACCAGCAGCTCGATGACCGGCACGTCGCTGTAATCGCCGATGTCGGGAACCTTGATTTCAATAGTGGCCATTCGTCTTCTCCTGGTGCTCAGCCGGCCTTGCCGGCGAGCAGTTCCTGCAGTTCGTCGAGCGACTCGTCCAGATCATTCCAGCGACGGTCGAGCTTCTTTTCCTTGGTGTCACTGGCTTCGATCAGCAGCGCCACCTGTTTCATCATCAGCTTGCCGGCCCCGCACTCCCAGCGCGAACCGCTGTAGCGCTGGCCATCCACCTGGAACGACAGCACTTCGCCTTCGCTGACCGGTGCCTTGCGTTCGGCCGGCACCGCTGAATCCAGCGCGGCGCGCCAGCTCTTGACCAGGCGCTGCGCCAGCGCGGCCGGAATGCTGACCTGGTACTGGTCCGGCTCCTGATCCACGCGCAGCTCAAGTCCGCCGCTGCGGGCGTTGTTGTTCCAGTTGTAGACGCGCTTGTCGGCCCTGCTGTAACGCAGGGTCCATTCCTGGTCCTGGGTGCCGGGCAGCAGCGCCACGCCGGTTTCCACGCCGCTCTTGGGCAGGGTGACCAGCGACAGCATCGGCCGGGCCGGGCCTTCGAACAGGCCTTCCACGGCCTCGCCATAGTTGCTCACCGCCGGCGGCCAACCATGGCCGAGGTCGGTGGTGCATGCCGCCCATGCCGAAGGCATGACCGACATGGCCAGCAACGCCAACGTCAACGATGCGCGCTGCCTCACAGCAGCACGCGCCGCATGTCGGCCAGCACCTGCGATAGGTAGGTGGTGAAGCGTGCGGCCAGCGCGCCGTCGATGACGCGGTGGTCGTAGCTCAGCGACAGCGGCAGCATCAGCTTGGGTTCGAATTCCTTGCCGTTCCAGACCGGCTGGATCGACGACTTGGACACGCCCAGGATGGCCACTTCCGGCGCATTCACGATCGGGGTGAACGCGGTGCCGCCAATGCCGCCCAGCGAGCTGATCGAGAAGCAGCCGCCGCTCATGTCAGCCGGGCCCAGCGTGCCGTCACGTGCCGTCTTGGCCAGTTCGCCGGTTTCCTGCGCGATCTGCACCACACCCTTCTTGTCGACGTCGCGGATCACCGGGACGACCAGGCCGTTCGGGGTGTCGGCAGCGAAGCCGATGTTGAAGTACTTCTTCAGGGTGAGGTTCTCGCCGGCCGCATCAAGCGAGGCGTTGAACTCGGGGAACTTTTTCAGTGCCGCGGCGCTGGCCTTGATCAGGAAGGCGAGCATGGTCAGCTTGATGCCGGCCTTCTCGTTTTCCTTGTTCAGGGCCACGCGCAGGGCTTCCAGGTCGCTGATGTCGGCCTGTTCGAACTGGGTGACGTGCGGAATCATGGCCCAGTTGCGGGCCAGGTTGGCACCGGAAATCTTCTTGATGCGCGACAGCGGCTGGGTTTCAACTTCACCGAACTTGCTGAAGTCGACCTTCGGCCACGGCAGCAGGTTGAGGCCGCCGCCAGCGGCCACCGGGCCGGCACCGGTGGCTGCGCCACCGCTGGTCAGCACCGACTTGACGAACTTCTGCACGTCGGACTTGGTGATGCGACCGCCCTTCTCGGTGCCGGTCAGCTGGTTCAGGTCGACGCCCAGTTCGCGCGCGAACACGCGCACCGCCGGGGTGGCGTACGGCACCTTCGAGGGCAGCACGCTGTCGGCGTTGAACTGCACCGGCGGGGTGGCGGGGGTGCCGGCCGACGGGGCGGCGGCGATCTCGCGCGCGGCCAGCTTGTCCGGCTGGGCCGGCACGGCGACCGGTTCGACCTTGGTGGCGGTTTCGGCGGCAGCCGGCGCAGCAGCCGCTGCGGCCTGGGTCGGGGCCGGCGCAGCAGCGCCTTCGGCCTCGATGATGGCGACGACCTTGCCCTGCGACAGGGTGTCGCCGACCTTGACCTTGATTTCCTTGACCACGCCAGCAACCGACGACGGCACTTCCATCGTGGCCTTGTCCGACTCCAGTGTCACCAGGCCCTGGTCCTTCTTGACCGTGTCGCCAACGGCAACCAGCACTTCGATCACCGGAATGTCGGTGTAATCGCCGATATCCGGTACGGTGGCTTCCACCGGGCCGGCGGAGGCGGCCGGCGCAGCAGCCGGAGCCGGAGCAGCGGCGGGCGCGCTCTGAACAGCCGGGGCCGGGGCAGCCGCCGCAGCGGCCTTGGCCGGCGCGGGGGCTGCGGGAGCCGGGGCCGGCGCAGCAGCGCCTTCGGCCACTTCGATCAGCGCCACGACCTTGCCCTGCGACAGGGTGTCGCCGACCTTGACCTTGATTTC
>JAEXNZ010000196.1 GCA_023439425.1 Pseudomonadota bacterium | reverse complement strand
CAGTCGTTGTCCCCCTTCGATGGATGTCGCCCGTGACCACGCCTTCCGCTCCTGCTTCCGCCAACAGCCGTGAATTCGACTTCGGCGACCGCGACTTCCGCCGCATCTGCGACCTGATCTACCAGCGCGTTGGCATCTCGCTGGCCCCGGCCAAGCGCGACATGGTCTACGGCCGCCTGTCGCGCCGCCTGCGCGCGCTCGGCATGCGCAGCTTCGAGGACTACCTCAATCAACTCGAAGCTCACGGCGGCGACGAATGGCAGGCGTTCACCAATGCGCTCACCACCAACCTGACCGCGTTCTTCCGCGAGCCGCATCACTTCGAAAAGCTCAACGATGAACTGCGCGCACGCGCCGGCCACGGCACCCTGCAGCTATGGTCCTGCGCCGCCTCCACCGGTGAAGAGCCCTACTCCATGGCCATCACCGCCTGCGAAGCGTTCGGCACGCTGAAGCCGCCGGTGCGTATCCTGGCCACCGACGTGGACACCCAGGTGCTGGCCACGGCCAGCCGTGGCGTGTATGCACTTGATCGCGTCAACGGCCTGGACCTGGCCATCAAGAAGCGCTACTTCCAGCGCGGCAGTGGCCCCAACGAAGGCCAGTGCCGGGTGATTCCGGCCCTGCGCGAGCTGATCGAATTCCGCCCGCTGAATCTGCTGGCACCGCGCTACGACGTCGGCGGCCCCTACGACGCGCTGTTCTGCCGCAACGTGATGATCTACTTCGACAAGCCCACCCAGCGCGGCATCCTCTCGCGTCTGATCCAGCACATGGGCGATGACGGGCTGCTCTACACCGGTCATTCGGAGAACTACCTGCACGCTGCAGATCTGATCCAGCCGTGCGGCCGCACCCTGTACAAGCGCAACCCCGGAGCCCCGGCATGAACCAGGCCGTGCGCAATGACGAGGTGATGCGCTACTTCGACAGCCGCTTCAAGGTAACCGCGGCCAAGCTGCTGCCCACCCAGTACCTGGTGGTGGACGATGAAACCGCGCTGACCACCACGCTCGGCTCGTGCGTGGCCGCCTGCCTGCGCGACCCGGTGCTGAAGATCGGCGGCATGAACCACTTCCTGCTGCCGGAAGGCAATGTCGGCGATGGCGCGCCCGCACGCTACGGCAGCTACGCCATGGAACTGCTGATCAACGACCTGCTCAAGCGCGGCGCGCACCGCAAGCGCCTGGAAGCCAAGGTATTCGGCGGAGCCAACGTGCTCAAGGGCTTCACCAGCAACCCGGTCGGCACCCGCAACGCCGAGTTCGTGCGCCAGTACCTGCAGGCCGAGCACATTCCGGTGCTCGCTGAAGACCTGTGCGGCATCCATCCGCGCAAGGTATGGTTCTTCGCCGACAGCGGCCGCGTGGTCGTGCAGCGCCTGCCGCATGCGCACGAAGCCGAAGTGGCCGCGACCGAATCGGCCGTGCGTGCCCGCCTGTCCAAGGCCCCGGTCACCGGTGGCGTGGAGCTGTTCGAATGATCACCGGAGCCCCGTGCCGTGTATTGATCGTGGACGACTCGGCGGTCGTCCGGCAGATGCTCAGCGAGATCCTGGCCAGCGACCCGGGCATAGAGGTCGTCGGCACCGCCGCCGATCCGCTGCTGGCGCGCGAGAAGATCAAGCGCCTGGCTCCGGACGTGATCACCCTGGACGTGGAAATGCCCCGCATGGACGGGCTGGCGTTCCTGGAAAACCTGATGCGCCTGCACCCGCTGCCGGTGGTGATGATTTCCTCGCTGACCGAACGCGGCGCGGATACCACGCTGCAGGCATTGTCGCTGGGCGCGGTGGATTTCGTGTCCAAACCAAAATTCGACGTCGCCCGCGGCCTGCAGGACTACGCCGAAGAGATCATCACCAAGGTCAAGACCGCCGCGCGCTCGCGCGTGCGCACGCTGTCGCGTCCGGTCGTGCCGCAGGTACGGCTCGACCCGGCTACCGCGCCGAAGCCGCGCTCCATCCAGTTCCGCACGACCGATCGCCTGATCGCCATCGGTGCCTCCGCCGGCGGCACCGAAGCGCTGCGCGTGGTGCTGGAAGGCATGCCCGCTGATGCCCCCGCCGTGGTGCTGACCCAGCACCTGCCCGCCACCTTCAGCACCGCCTTTGCCGAGCGCCTGGACAAGCATTCGGCCATGTCCGTGCGCGAAGCCACCGACGGCGAGGCTGTGCTCGCCGGCCACGCCTATCTGCCGCCGGGCGGAAAGCACCTACGCATCATCCGTGACGGTGCGCGCTGGCGTTGCCGCATCGACGACGGCCGGGCCGTGAACCGCCACAAGCCGGCGGTGGACGTGCTGTTCCGTTCGGTAGCCGAAAGCGCCGGTGCCAATGCCATCGGCGCGATCCTCACCGGCATGGGCGACGACGGCGCGCGCGGCTTGCTGGAACTGAAGAACGCCGGTGCCCCCACCCTGGTGCAGGATGAAGCCACCAGCGTGGTCTGGGGTATGCCCGGTGCAGCGTTCAAGCTGGGCGCGGCCGATGAGCAGCTGCCGCTGGAGCGGATTGCCGAGCGTTTGATGGCGCTGGCGCGCGGTTGACGACTTCAACGCCGGGCAATGCCCGGTTTCATCCGCCGGCCGAGCCCGGCGCATCTCACATGGAGCAACACCCGTGAGCATTTCGCGTTCCCCACTGGTCACCGCCCTGATCGCCGGCCTGCTGCTGTCCACCACGGCCGTAGCCCAGACCGCCCCCGCCCCTGACAAGGCGCGCGTGCGC
Source organism: Pseudomonadota bacterium (assembly GCA_023439425.1). GTDB lineage: Bacteria > Pseudomonadota > Gammaproteobacteria > Xanthomonadales > Xanthomonadaceae > Stenotrophomonas. The sequence continues at coordinate 1,466 of JAEXNZ010000196.1, read as the reverse complement.
ATCTTCGGTGCCAATGGCCAGGGCATCACGATGTACAGGAACGCGACCTGCCGCGACGAGGCAGCTGACAAGGTCGAGGTGGCCCGTTCCGTGTCCCGCGCCGTGAGCAGTGCATTCATCGGCGCACCAGGCGATGTGTCGATCGGCATGCCGGAGACCGACAGCGTGCGCACGATGAAAAGCGAGCAGATGTCCAAGCCCAACTACCAGGAATACGCGGTGGAAGGCGGGCAGCCGCTCTTCTTCGCCGCACGCATGGAGGGCAACAATGGCTACCGCTGCCTGGGCAACATGAACCTGCAGTTCGTTGCAGAGCCAGGACAGGACTACGAAGTGGCCCTGCGCATGGCCAACGGCCGGTGCCGCTTTTCGGCGCGTCATGTGCGTGCGGACGGCACTCTTGATCTGATGGAGGCGGACGCGGAGAGGCCGTCCTGCACGGCAGCGGTTGCACAGGACGAGTTCACCGATCTGGAGGTGGCCGACGCACCCGCCGAAGCTTCCGGTCCGCTGCGTGACTGGACCAATGTCGTCGGGATCAGCACAGGGCTCAGCCTTGGCCCGAATGGCATCCGGTTCGGGGAAGACTCCCTGCGTCTGGTGACTCGCGGTGATACCGGAAAGGCCGTGGCTGGCCAGGTCGGGCTTGCGGCATTATCTGTGATCGGCGGGGGTCACGTGCGTGGCTTCAGCAAGAAGGATCTTCGCGGCACCTTCGTGGAGACGGTGAAGAGCCCTGCGGAAGGCCTGATTCCCCGCAAGCTGCGCGAACAGCTCACCGTTTACTTCGCCGACTACCCCGACGCGGTTCCCTATGAGCGTCGACACATACAGGTCAATCCCGGGCGGTGGTCATTGACGTATCTGAAGCTGTCCGACGGCGAGACGCCTTACATGCTCGAGCATCGGGCCTCCATCAGCTTCATGAGCGCGGAAGGACGGCCGTCGAACACGATCTACTGCAACGACGAGCCGCGCACCAACACACTTGCTGCCTGGCAGGAAAATGACTACGCCTTGGTCAAGGCCGCTGCCGAGGAGATCGCCGAGCAGTGCGCAGCGTTCTACGCCGAAGCGCTGCCGCGCCTGTTCCCGGAGCTGGCCCCCTTGAAGCCGTAGAGCCACGCCCTGCGTGGCTGCCTTACGTTCCGGCGCGCGGATGCCTGACGCTTGACACGCATGGCGTGTCACCACGAAACGACGGGCCTGCGGGCGCGGTGTTGTGACGCCGTTCGCGGCGGCCGTGCGCGCCGTGTGGTTCACTGCGACCGATCCTCCCGGAGAGATGCGCCATGGATAGGCCAGTTCGTAAGGTCGTCCGTACACTGACCCTGCTGGTTCTCATCAGCACCCTGCCCTCACCCGCAGCGGCAACCGGGGACTTGTTCCGCTTCCATGCGTCTCAAGGTGAATTTCGCTTCTCGCTCGAGATGGTGGGGCGCATGGACCCTGGTTCTGTCCAGATC
>JAEXNZ010000134.1 GCA_023439425.1 Pseudomonadota bacterium | reverse complement strand
ATCGTCGACATCACCGGTCTCACCACCGAGATGGCCAATGCCGGCGCGCTGGAGTTCGAAAAGGACGGCACGCCGTATCGACTGGAAGCGCTGGGTGAACCCGGCGGCGAGCTGTTCGTGATCTTCGGCGACCGTACCAGCGGCCACGGCAGCTATCCGGCCGGCCGCTACCTCGACCTGCCCGCACCGGATGCCAGCGGCCAGGTGGTGATTGATTTCAACCACGCCTACAACCCGCCGTGCGCGTTCACTCCGTTCGCAACCTGCCCGCTGACCCCGGCGGAAAACCGCCTGGACCTGCGCGTGGAAGCCGGTGAGAAGGTGTATCACACCCCACAAGGAGGAACCTGATGGTGTTCAAGCGTGTACTGTCTTCGCTGCTGCTGGGCGCATGCCTGCTGACCGGGTCGGCCGTTGCCGCACCTGCGGCCAAAGCCGGCTCCACCGCACCGGTGCCCCTGCTGTGGAAGGTCACCGGCCCCGGTGACAGCCGGGTGTACCTGCTGGGCTCGTTCCATATGCTGCGCGCGGATGATTACCCGCTGGCGGCTGACGTCGACCAGGCATTCGCCGCATCCAACCGGCTGATGTTCGAACTGTCGCCGGCCGACATGCAGTCGCCCGACCTGATCGGAAAGATGATGCAGGCGGCGATGCGCACCGACGGCAGCGAACTGCGCCGTGATCTGGATGCGCCCACCTGGACCAAGTTGCAGGCTTACGCGGCCGCCAACAACATGCCGTTGGCCCAGTTGCAGGGCATGAAACCGTGGTTCGTCGGGCTGACCATCACCCTGAGCCAGCTGGCGCGCATGGGCCTGGACCCGGAACTGGGACTGGACCGCCACTTCATGAAGCGCGCGGCCGATGCCGGCAAGCCGACCAGTGGTCTGGAGAGCATCGATACGCAGATCGCGGTGTTCGCGCAGATGTCGAACAAGGAACAGCAGCAGATGGTGGCCGAGGCGCTGGACCAGGCCGAACAGGCCGACGCGCTGGGCCGCACGCTGCACGATGCCTGGCGGCGCGGCGACGAAAAGATGCTGTGGAATGAAATGGCGGTGGATATGCGCAGCCAGTACCCGCAGCTGTACAAGCGCATCAACACCGACCGCAATGAGGCCTGGGTGCCCAAGTTGCAGCAGCAGTTGCAGGCCGGGCAGGGCGGTACCCTGGTAGTGGTGGGCGCGTTGCACCTGCTGGGCGAGGATGGCGTCGTGGAAAAGCTGCGCGCCAAGGGCTTCAAAGTGGAGCGGGTCTGCACCGGCTGCAAGAAGCGGTAGTGCCGGCCGCTGGCCGGCAACCAGACGGTGCCAGTCGAAGACGAAAAAAGGCGCAGCATGAGCTGCGCCTTTTTTTGTGCGTCCGCTTGCGCGGATCAGCGGCGGGTCTTGGTCCCGACCGGCGCTTCCGGCTTGCCGGTACCAGTACCGGTGCTGGTGCCCGGCGGAGTGGGGCGGGCACCGAAGCCTGCGCCCATGTTGCGCTGGAAGTCCTTCCACAGTTCCAGGTTGCGCTCGGTGAGCTGGTTCATCATCGCCCAAGGAGTCTGGCCCAGCAGGTTGCCCATCTGCTGACGGAACTGCTGCTGCTGGTCCAGGAAGACCTGCATGCTGCGCTCCAGGTAATTGCCCATGAAGCCCTGCAGCGAATCGCCGTAGAAGCGGATCAGCTGGCTGAGCAGCTGGGTGGACAGCATCGGCTCGCCGTCCTGTTCCTGGTCGGCAATGATCTGCAGCAGCACGGAACGGGTCAGGTCGTCGCCGCTCTTGGCGTCGCGGACTTCGAAGTCCTCGCCGTCCAGGATCAGCTGGCGCACGTCCTCGATGGTGATGTAGCTGGAAATCTCAGTGTCGTAGAGACGACGGTTCGGATACTTCTTGATGATGCGGTTCGCAGCCATGAAGCAAGCACTCGTCAACGTAAGGGCGAAGCATGGCGCACCGCAGCAGGCGTTGCAACCTGATTTGTATAATTATCGTTGATTCTTCATGTTGCGCAGCACGAGTGCAGCATTTCCTGCTGCCGGGCATGAAACCCGCTGTACGTAGAGCCGGGCTTGCCCGGCTGCTTTTCGCATGAAACCGTTACCAGCCCATGTGGTGGCCGCCGTTGATGTCCAGATTGGACCCGGTGATCCACGCCGCTTCCTCGGCCACCAGGAAATTGACCGCATAGGCAATTTCCTCCGGCTTGCCCAACCGGCCGGTCGGAATGTCGGCGATGATCTTGGCGCGCACCTCTTCCGGCACCGCCATCACCATGTCGGTGGCAACGTAACCGGGCGAAATGGTGTTCACCGTGATGCCAAACCCCGCGTTCTCGCGTGCCAGCGAGATGGTGAAACCGTGCATGCCGGCCTTGGCGGCGGCATAGTTGGCTTGCCCGTACTGGCCCTTCAGGCCGTTGATCGAGCTGATCTGGATCACCCGGCCCCAACCGCGACGGCGCATGCCCTCGATCACCGGACGGGTGACGTTGAACACCGAGTTGAGGTTGGTGTTGATCACGTCATGCCACTGGTCCGCGCGCATGCGGTGGAAGGTGGTGTCGCGGGTGATGCCGGCGTTGTTGACCAGAATCTCCACCGGGCCCAAGGCGGCTTCCACGGCCTGCACCATCTGTTCGGCGGAGGCAGGGTCGGAGACGTCGCCGGGGAAGACCGCCACCTCGCACCCGCGCGCGCGCATGCGCTCCTGCCAGGCAAGGGCCTTGGCCTCGTCGCGGTAGTTGGTGGCCACCCGATGCCCCTGCTCGCACAGGCGTTGGCAGATGGCAGACCCGATCCCGCCGGTACCACCGGTAACCAAGGCAACGCGCGATGTCATGAGCAGCTACTCCGAATGGCCGCAGCCAACAAGGGGGGAGATCGATTCTGCAACATCGGCGCACAAAAGGGGCGGTCGTTCAGCCCAACGGCGTAATCACGATGTCCTGCGGCGGCAACCGGGCCGGATCGAAGTGCACCACCGCACGGTCCAGCCACTCGGAGATGGTTGCGCAGCCCGCCAATGCGGCGGGCTCCTGGCCCAGCCAGGCCCAGGCCTGCTGCAGGGCTGGCAAAGGGGCGGCCGGGTCGACCGCGGCGGCGGCTCCAGACTTGGACAGCTTGTGGCCCTGTGCATCCAGCAGCAGCGGCAGGTGCAGGTAGCGCGGGGTGGGCAGGCCCAGCGCCTGCTGCAGCAGCATCTGGCGCGGGGTGGAATCGAGCAGGTCGGCCCCGCGCACCACGTCGGTGATGCCCTGGGCGTGGTCGTCCACCACCACCGCCAGCTGGTAGGCCCAGCAGCCATCGGCCCGGCGCAACACGAAGTCGCCGACCTCGGTATGAACGTCCTGCTGGAAGGCACCGCGCAGGCCGTCTTCGAACGTGACCACACTGCCTGGGGGCACGCGCAGGCGGATGGCCGGGGTAGGGCGTTCGGCTTTGGCCACGCAGTGGTGGTGGATGCCGTGCTGGCCGGCCAGGTCGCTGCGGCTGCAATGGCAGGCAAAGGCCAGATCCTGCGCCAGCAGGTTGTCGATGGCCGCCTGGTACAGCGCATCGCGTTGGCTCTGGTGAGCGACGGGGAAGTCGCTGTTCAGGCCGAACGCCTGCAGCGTTGCCAGCTGGCCGGCGCTGGCTCCGGGCACGGTGCGTGGGGGATCGACGTCCTCGATCCGGATGCCCCATGCGCCGCCGGCATGCCGGGCGAGCAGCCAGCTGCCCAGCGCGGCCAGCAGTGAGCCGGGGTGCAGGGGGCCGGTGGGCGAGGGGGCGAAGCGCCCGCGGTAGGCAGAATTGAACATGAACTATGAATCGTCGGTCAGGAATCCACTTGAATTCAAGCGGCAGTCACCGCAGATTTGGATTCAAATCCCCTCAATCGAGCGCTTTTTCCCATGTTCAGTCGTATTGCTCTCTTCATGATGACCAACCTCGCGGTTCTGGCCCTGGCCAGCGTGGTGATGTCGCTGCTGGGCGTGAACTCCAGCCAGATGAGCGGTCTGCTGGTAATGGCCGCCATCTTCGGCTTTGGCGGTTCGATCATTTCGCTGCTGATGTCCAAGTGGATGGCCAAGCGTTCCACCGGCGCGGTGGTGATCACCGAGCCGCGCAACGCGACCGAGCGCTGGCTGCTGACCACGGTGGAGCGCCAGGCGCGCGAAGCCGGCATCGGCATGCCGGAAGTGGCGGTCTATGACGGCCCGGAAATCAACGCCTTCGCCACCGGTGCCAACCGCAACAACGCGCGGGGGGCGGTGTCCACGGGCCTGCTGCAGAACATGAGCGAAGACGAGGCCGAAGCGGTGCTGGGCCACGAAATCGCCCACGTTGCCAACGGTGACATGATCACCATGGCGTTGTTACAGGGCGTGCTGAACACCTTCGTGATCGTGCTGGCCCGTGTAGTGGGCGGCATCATCGACAGCGCGCTGTCGGGCAACCGTGAAGGCGGCGGCCGTGGCTTTGCCTACTTCATCATCGTGTTCGCGCTGGAAATGGTGTTCGGCCTGTTCGCCACCATGATCGCGATGTGGTTCTCGCGTCGTCGCGAGTTCCGCGCCGACGCCGGCGGTGCGCACCTGGCCGGTCGCCAGAAGATGATCGCGGCGCTGGAACGCCTCAAGCTCAACCACGGCCAGAGCACCCTGCCGACCCAGGTCGCCGCCTTCGGCATCGCCGGCGGCATCGGCCAGGGCCTGCGCAAGTTCTTCCTCAGCCACCCGCCGCTTGACGACCGCATCGCCGCCCTGCGTGCTGCCAACAACAACACCGCCATGTAATTCGGTGGGTTGATGCAGTAGTTGAACGCCCGGCCATTGCGCCGGGCGTTCTGGTTTGTGGGGGACCGTCTCCGGTTTATCGGATTGCATGACCTACGTAGAGCCGGGCTTGCCCGGCTGCTGTTGGTTTTTGGCGAACAGCCGATGACCATCGGTTCTCGTGTTTGGGCGTACCGGGGT
>JAEXNZ010000462.1 GCA_023439425.1 Pseudomonadota bacterium | reverse complement strand
GCGGGCGCTACCGATGCTGCCGACCTGGTAGCGCGGGCCTTTGGCGGGCCCAGGCGATACCTGATTCGCTCGGATCAGCGCGTCTCCGAATCCACCAACGGCTTCAGTTCCGGATCCAGCGCCACGCGCTCGTCGAACACAAAACAACGCCCTTCGTACCCTTCCCCGCCCACTTCCTCGAAGTAGCCGAGAATGCCGCCGTCCAGCTGCAGCACGTTGTCCATGCCGTCATTGCGCATCCATAACGCCGCCTTTTCACAGCGGATGCCACCGGTGCAGAAGCTGACCACGGTGCTGTCGCGCAACGCGTCGCGGTGCGGGGCCAGTGCATCGGGCAGGTCGGTGAACTTGGTGATCGGCAACACCAGTGCATTCTGGAAGGTGCCGTACTCGATCTCCTGCACATTGCGGGTGTCGAGCATCACCACCGGCTTGCCGGCGTCGTCATGCCCCTGGCGCAGCCAGCGCTGCACCGTGGCCGGGTCTACCGAGGGGGCGCGCGGGAAATCCAGCGGCTGGCCGTCGTCGATGCGGAAACTGATGATTTCCGGCTTGACCTTGGCCTTGAGCCGCGCGAACGGCTGCATCTGGCTGTAGCTGGTCTTCACCCGCATTCCGTCGAAGCGCGCGTCTTCGGCCAGCACGGCATAGAACCCATCGATACCCGCCTGGCTGCCGGCCAGGAACAGATTGATGCCCTCCCCCGCCACCAGGATGGTGCCGCGCAGCTCGGCCGCTTCGGCGCGCGCCAGCAGGGCGGCGCACAGCCCCTGCGGATCGGTGATGTCGGTGAAATGGTAGGCGGCGGTATTGGCGATCATGCGCCCATTTTAGCCGCGCAGCAGCACGAACGGCAGCAGCACCAGCGCGGCGGCGGCCAGCATGCCCAGCAGGACCAGCACCACGAATACCGGGCGGGCCCGCAGCAGGCTGCCAAAGGTCTCGGCGGTGCCGTCGCGCAGCGCGGCCTGGCGCTCGGCCCGCACCCGTTCACCCCGCGCCTGCTGGTACCCGGCCATCAGTTCCTTCGCCCGGGGCTGGTCGGCGTCGTCGCGGATCCAGATGCCGCCCCAGGAGATGCCCCAGGGGCTGGGCTCGGTGCGGTAATGGGCAATGCCCGCCTGGTCCAGCAGCGCGGTCACGTCTTCGATTTCATCATCTGCGACATTGCGCAGGTTGAGCAGCAGTTTCGACATGGGGCCATGATAGCGCCCGGCGATGCGCTACCCTTGCGTCCCCTGTAAACACCCGGTGCCGCCATGCGTCGTCTGCCGAAGTTCCTGATTGCTCCCCTGCTGCTGTCGTTGCTGGCCGGCTGCACGCCGCCGGGCCCGCCCCCGGGCGGCACCGTGGCCGCCTTCGAGAAGATCGACACCCAGCCGGGCAGCGGAGCCGAGGCCACCCCGGGCAGCACCATTTCGGTGCACTACACCGGCTGGATCTACGACGAGCGCAAGGCCGACAAGCACGGCGACAAGTTCGACAGCTCGCTGGATCGCGGTGAACCCTTCAGCTTCCAGCTGGGCCAGGGCCGCGTGATCAAGGGCTGGGACGAAGGCTTTGCCGGCATGAAGGTCGGCGGCGAGCGCACCCTGATGATTCCGGCCGAGTACGGCTATGGAGCCAGCGGTGCCGGCCCGATTCCGCCGAATGCCTCGCTGGTGTTCGATGTGGAACTGCTTGACGTCAAGCCGCGCTGAACATGACCGCACTGCAGCACCCTGCCCGCGTGGCGATCATCGGCGGCGGCCCGGCCGGCCTGATGGCCGCCGAAATCGTGCGCGCCGCTGGCCACACGGTCGACCTGTATGAAGCCAAGGGGTCGCCCGGGCGCAAGTTCCTGATCGCCGGCAAGGGTGGCCTGAACCTGACCCACTCCGACCCGCCGGCGCTGTTTATCAGCCGTTACCGCGAGCGCGCGGACGCGGTCGGGGCGTGGCTGGCCGACTTCGATGCCGAGGCACTGCGGGCCTGGGCGTTGCAGTTTGGCGTGGAAACCTACGTCGGCACTTCGGGCCGCGTGTTCCCGGTGGACCGCAAGGCCGCGCCGTTGTTGCGTGGCTGGGTGCGCCGGCTGAAGGACCAGGGGGTGCGCTTCCATGTGCAGCATCGCTGGACCGGCTGGACGGCGGACGGGGCCCTGCGCCTGGAAACGCCGGAGGGTGAGGTCAGCGTGGCGACCGACGCCGTGGTGCTGGCACTGGGCGGCGGCAGCTGGCCGGAACTGGGCTCGGATGGGGCCTGGGTGGCTCCACTGCAGGCGCGCGGCGTGGATATCGCCCCACTGAAGCCGGCCAACTGCGGCTTTGACATCGACTGGACCGCGTATTTCCGCGAGCGTCAGGCGGGCGCGCCGCTGAAGCCGGTGGTGGCGCATTGGATCGGGCTGGATGGTACGGCCCACTCCCTGCAGGGCGAGTGCGTGATCACCGCCAACGGCATCGAAGGCAGCTTGGTCTATGCGTTGGCGGCGGATCTGCGCGACACCCTGGAACGCGATGGGCAGGTGCAGCTGCAGCTGGACCTGCTGCCCGGGCAGACCGAAGCGCAGTTGTTGGACAAGCTGCGCAAGCCTCGCCAGGGGCGCAGTTTTGGCGAGCATCTGCGGCGGCAACTGGGGCTGGGCGGGGTGAAATCGGCGCTGCTGTTTGAAGTGCTGGGCAAAGAGGCCGGGCAACTGCCGGCCGAGGCCGTGGCGGCTGCATTGAAGCGGCTGCCGCTTTCGCTGCTGCGCCCGCGTCCGATGGACGAGGTGATCAGCACTGCCGGCGGTGTTCGTTTGGAGGCGCTGGATGAGGCGCTGATGTTGCGCGACCTGCCGGGCACCTTCTGTGCCGGGGAGATGCTGGATTGGGAAGCGCCGACCGGTGGGTATCTTTTGACCGCCTGTTATGCCAGTGGCCTGCGGGCTGGGCGTGGGGTGGTGGCGTTTCTCGAACGGTGACGCGTCGTACCGACCAACGGTCGGTACCTACCGGGAAACGCAGCGGCACGTGCACCGGTAGCGCCGGCCGCTGGCCGGCTCCTCATTCGGCCGGATTCGCCTGGTTGC
>JAEXNZ010000447.1 GCA_023439425.1 Pseudomonadota bacterium | reverse complement strand
CTGGTACCAGGGCGGCTTCCAGAAGATCATCTACCACCCCGAACAGCAGCCCGACGTGCGCCGCATGATCTCCTCGATCCTGGCCGGCTACGCGTGGGATACCAAGAACCCGTATGTGGCCGATGACAGCGGCCGCCGCCTGCGTGTGCTGGAGGAACTGTGCACCGGCTGATCCTGGCCCTGCTGCTGTGCGTGGGGCTGGCCGCCTGTGCCAGCACCCGCATGCCTGCGCCCAAGGTGCAGCTGCCAATCCTGCAGCTGGCCCCGTCGGCGCTGCCGGCACCGTTGCAGCTGCAGCAGCGGCTGCAGTTCCGTTTCGGCAGCCACGAGCGCACCCTCGATGCGCTGCTGGAAGCCGACCACGACGAAGTCCGTCTGGCGGTGCAGGCCATGGGCCAGACCGGCGTGCGCATGGTCTGGGACGGCAAGCAGCTGCAGCAGACCCGCGCGCCGTGGTTGCCGCCACAGGTGCGCGGCGAGCGCGTGCTCGACGACCTTCAGTTTTCACTGTGGCCGGCCGATGCCATCCGGGCGGTACTGCCCGCCGGGTGGACGCTGGATGAGGCAGACGGCGTCCGCCGTCTGCAGCAGAACGGCCAGACCTGGCTGGAGCGCGACACCCTGCCGGATGGCCGAGTGCGCCTGCGCAACCTGGCCGAAGGCTATGAACTGGTGATCGAATCGTTGGATATGGGGCAGGCAGCATTGTGAGCAGCGCGGTATTCCTGAATGAACTCGGCGTGGTCAGTGCGCTCGGCTCCGGCCATGCGCAGACCCGCGCCGGCCTGTTCGCCGACCAGCCCGGTGGCCTGCACGAGAACGACACCCTGATCGCCGGCCGCACGCTGGCGCTGGGCGAGGTGCACACGCCGTTGCCCGATCTGTCGGCGCTGCCGGTGGAACTGCGTGGGCGCAACAACGGGCTGCTCGCTGCCGCGCTGGAGCAGATCCGCCCGGCGGTCGATGCCGCGGTGGCGCGCTACGGTGCCGAACGCGTGGCCGTCATCGTCGGCACCAGCACCTCGGGCATCGGCGAGTCGGAGAACGCCCTGCGCATGCAGGCCGACGAAGGTCGCTGGCCGGACGATTTCCACTACGCGCAGCAGGAAATGGGCACCAGCGCCCGCTTCGTGCGCGAACAGATCGGCAGCCGTGGCCCGGCCTGGACGATCTCCACCGCATGTTCCTCCAGCGCCAAGGCGCTGATGTCGGCCGCGCGCCTGCTGCGCGCCGGGGTGGTGGATGCGGTGGTGGCCGGCGGTGCGGATTCGCTGTGCCGCTTCACCGTGGCCGGATTCAGTGCGCTGGAATCGGTCTCGGCGGCGCGCTGCAACCCGTTCTCGCGCCACCGCAACGGCATCAACATCGGCGAGGGCGCAGCCCTGTTCCTGATGACCCGTGAGCCCGGCCCGGTGCGCCTGTCCGGTTGGGGCGAGTCGTCCGACGCGCACCATATGTCCGCGCCCGACCCGCAGGCCAAGGGGGCCATCGACGCCATGCTGCAGGCGCTGCAGCGTGCCGGGCTGGCCCCGGAACAGATCGACTACGTGAACCTGCATGGCACCGCCACCGGCCACAACGACGCCATGGAGAGCCTGGCCGTGGCCACCGTGCTGGGCGGGCAGGTGCCGGCCAGTTCCACCAAGCCGCTGACCGGCCATACGCTGGGCGCATCGGGGGCGATCGAGGCCGCGCTGTGCTGGCTGACCCTCACGGAAAACCCGGAACAGTGCCTGCCGGCGCACTTCTGGGACGGCCAGGCCGACGAGGCGCTGCCGCCACTGGCCCTGGTCAGCCCCGGCGCGCGGGCGCAGCGCCCGCTGCAGCACGTGCTCAGCCATTCGTTCGCCTTCGGCGGCAGCAATGCCGTGCTGGCCCTGGCGCGGAGCTGAGCATGTGGCTGCCTGAGGACATCGACAGCGTGCTGCCGCACAAGGACAGCATGCGCCTGATCGACCGCGTGGTCGCCTGGGGTCCGGAATCGATCGCGGTGGAAGTGGACGTGCCCGCCAGCGGGCTGTTCTCGACGCAGGACGGCGTGCCGGCCTGGGTGGGGGTGGAATACATGGCGCAGGCCATTGCCGCCTGGGCCGGGTGCCGGGCCCGCCAGGAAGGGCGGGAGCCGTCCATCGGCTTTCTGCTCGGTACCCGCCGTTACACCGCGCATCGGCCGGCCTTCCCGGCCGGCGTTTGCCTGCGGGTAGAGGCAAATTGCGAGCTGATGGGCGAAAATGGGCTCGGAATGTTTGCCTGCCGGATTCTGGCCGGCGATGAAGAATTGGCCGTTGCCAACGTATCGGTGTACGAACCCCTCGATGCGATGGCCTATCTGGAGAGTGGAGAGGTATGACAGGGAATTTGACCGTGCTGGTCACCGGTGCCAGCCGGGGTATCGGCCGCGCCGTGGCGCTGCGCATCGCGCGCGACGGCTTCGACGTGGTGGTGCATTGCCGCAGCCGCATTGAAGAGGCGCAGGCCGTGGCCGCTGAGATCCAGGCGCTGGGCCGGCAGGCCCGCGTGCTGGCGTTCGACGTGGCCGACCGTGACGCGGCGCGTGCCGCGCTGGAAGCCGACATCGAAGCGCATGGCGCTTACTACGGGGTGGTCTGCAATGCCGGCATCGCCCGTGACGGCGCGTTCCCGGCAATGACCGCCGAGGACTGGGATGCGGTGGTGCACACCAACCTGGACAGCTTCTACAACGTGCTGCACCCGGTGGTGATGCCGATGGTGCGCCGGCGCAAGCCTGGCCGCATCGTCACCCTGTCGTCCGTTTCCGGCCTGGTCGGCAACCGCGGCCAGACCAACTACAGCGCTGCCAAGGCCGGCATCATCGGGGCGACCAAGGCGCTGGCGCTGGAACTGGCCAGCCGTGCCATCACCGTGAACTGCGTGGCCCCGGGCCTGATCGAGACCGACATGATCAACGAGGAAATCGTCGACCACGCGCTGAAGCTGATTCCTGCCGGTCGCCTCGGCCAGCCCGAGGAAGTGGCGGCCACCGTGGCCTTCCTGCTCTCCGAGCCGGCCGGCTACATCACCCGCCAGGTCATTTCGGTCAACGGAGGCATGGTCTGATGAGCCGAGCCGAACGTCGCGTGGTGGTCACCGGTGCCGCCGCCATCAGCCCGCTGGGGCATGACTGGCCCAGCATCCGTGCGCGCCTGCACGCCCGCGAGAACGCGGTGCAGTACATCCCCGGCTGGGAGGTCTACGACGGCCTCAACACCCGCCTGGCCGCGCCGGCCGAAGACTATGAGCTGCCGCCGCATTACAACCGAAAGACCACCCGCAGCATGGGCAAGGTGGCGGTGATGTCGGTGCGTGCCACCGAACTGGCGCTGGAAGCGGCCGGCCTGCTCGGCCATCCGATCCTGCGCAGCGGGCGCACTGGCGTGGCCTACGGCTCGTCTTCGGGCAGCCACGAGGCCACCGCCGAATTCGGGCGCATGCTCAACGAGAACACCACCGAAGGCATCAGCGCCACCACCTACCTGAAGATGATGAGCCACACCTCGCCGGTGAACATCGGCGTGTTCTTCGGGCTCACCGGGCGGGTGTACACCACCTCCAGTGCCTGCACCTCGGGCAGCCAGGGCGTCGGTGCCGGCTATGAGGCAATCCGCAGCGGCAAGCAGACGGTGATGGTCAGCGGCGGTGCCGAACAGCTCGACGCTACCGCAGCGGCGGTGTTCGACACCTTGTTCGCCACCAGCGTGAAGAACGACGCCCCCAAGACCGCGCCCAGCCCGTTCGCCGCTGATCGCGATGGCCTGGTGCTGGGCGAAGGTGCCGGCACGCTGATCCTGGAAGACCTCGAGCACGCGCTGGAGCGCGGTGCGCCGATCCTCGCCGAACTGGTCGGCTACGGCACCAACAGCGACGGCCAGCACGTGACCCAGCTGACCAGCGAGACCATGGCCCAGGCGATGCGCCTGGCGCTGGAAGATGCCGGCCTGCAACCCGAACAGATCGGTTACGTGAATGCCCATGGCACCGCCACCGACCACGGCGACATCGCCGAAACCCAGGCCACCGCGCAGGTGTTCGGGCCGAACATGCCGATCAGCTCGCTGAAGAGCTATGTCGGCCACATGCTCGGGGCCTGCGGTGCGTTTGAAGCCTGGGTCACCATCGAGATGATGCGCGAAGGCTGGTTCGCCCCCACCCTCAACCTGGACCAGGTCGACCCGCGTTGCGGCGAACTCGACTACATCCGTGGCGAAGGGCGCGTGCTGCACCCGGAATACGTGATGAGCAACAACTTCGCCTTCGGCGGCATCAACACCTCGTTGATCTTCCGTCGCTGGCCCAACTGAAGCGTCCCCCCAACAACAAGGAGAAAGTTGTATGCGTCGTTATGCTTTGATCGCCGGTGTTGCCCTGTTCGCCCTTGCCAGCACCGCGCAGGCCCGTGACACCCCGGTGCACCAGTCGCTGCAGGAGCTGGTGGATTCCCAGACCGCCCGCGACGCCGGCATCGACGGCAGCGTGAAGTTCTACCTCGCCGGCCAGAAGGTCAACGTCCTGCAGCGCCTGGGCGAAGATGTCACCAACAAGAAGACCAACGCCGCCAACAAGAGCGATGAAGAAGCCTGCCGCTGGGTCGCCCTGTCGGCGCTGAAGGCCCTGCAGGACGGTGCCAAGTCGCGCGGTGCCAACGCCGTGGTCGACATCGTCAGCTACTACAAGAAGAACGAATTCAAGAGCACCACCGATTACGAATGCTACGCCGGTGCCATCCTGGCCGGTGTTGCCCTGAAGGGCACCTACGCCAAGGTAGGCGCAGCCGCCAAGCCGGCGGCCGAACCCAAGCGTCGCGCCCGTTGATGTCGCGCCGGGCTTGCCCGGCCAGCGGGGCAAGCCCCGCTCTACGCGCGGCACCTGAACACCGCCGCGACATTGATGAACCTGAATCTGACGCAGGGCGAAATTCCGACACGCAATCCGCGCGGCCGGCTTTCGCCCTTGCGCGCTTTACTCCACAATCATCGAACTATTTCCCAGGGCCACGCCCCGCGGGCATGCAAGCCTACGTATACAAAAGCCAACGCAAGCAGGACACGTACGTCTACCTCGCCGTCCGCGATGACTTCAGCGCCGTCCCTGACGCGCTGATGGCCACGCTGGGCCCGCTGTCATTCGTGCTTGAAGTCGCCTTGACCCCCGAACGTCGTCTGGCCCTGGCCGACGTCGATGCCGTGCGCGCCAATCTGGCCGAGCGCGGCTTCCACCTGCAGATGCCACCGCCGCCGGTTGCGCCGGTCAAGGTCCCGCGGCGGCGTGATGACTGACCCGCGCTACCGCCGTGCCATAGCCGCTGCCTTTGCAGCCGGCGGCGTGCTGTCGCTGGGCGCGGCCTTTGGCGGCGTCATCGCCGCCATTGCCGCCACCCTGGCGCAGCCGGCGTTCGCGCTGGGCATCTCCTGGTGGCGGCGCAGCCGTACTCTGCCCAAGCCGGCCGTGCTCTGGAAGCAGGACGTGCCTGCCCTGGCCGCCCTGTGGGGCGTCGGCGCAGTGGCACTGGCGTTGCTGGTGGCCTGGCCGTTGGGTGCCCTGCACGACAGCGGCAGTCTGGCGGCGGTGCTCGGCCTGAGCGTGGCGGTCAGCGCCGCGCTGCTCGGCGTGTGGCGCACCTGGCCGCTGTGGAACGAGATCGAGCGCAGCGATGGCAGCCTGCCGCGGCATTGGCGCAGCCTCGCCGGACGCGACCTCAGCGCGTGGCGCGGCCTGCTGGTGGCCGGCCTGGTGGTGGCTCTGTGCGCCCTGATCGTGCTGCCGGCATGGCCGGGCCTGGTTTCCGATGGCCTGCGCTGGCCACTGGTGGCGCTGCTGCTGGTTGGCTCTCCGCTGGCGCACTTCGCTTTGCAGCGGGTGACCCCTGCTGAAACGCTGTCCGCGGTGGCCACGCCAGTGCCGGCCCGCGACCTCTTCGATGCAGCAGCCGTGCAGGACAGCCAGCCGCTGGAACCGATGGCGCAGCACGAAACCCTGCCGGCGCTGTTCGAGGCCGCGCGCAGCGGCCGTGTCGACCGCGCGCTGCAGCTGCTGGCCGCCGGGGCCGACCCGCGCGCGCTGCCCGACCCCAGCTGGCGCGACCAGCGCAGCCTGGTGGTGCTGGCCGCCGTGTTACCCGACCTGCGCCTGCTGCGCGAGCTGATCGCGCGCGGTGCCGACCTCAACACCCCGCATAAGGGCATGACCCCGCTGCTGGCCGCCACCCGTGACAGCTGGCATGGCCGCCCTGAAGCGGTGATGACCCTGCTCGCCAACGGGGCCGATTCGCGCGCCGCCGACGCCGAAGGCAACACCCCACTGCATCACGCCGCGCGCAGTTCCGACCCGGGCGTGGCCGCGCTGCTGCGTGACGCCGCCGCCGAAGTCGATGCGCTGAACCAGGAAGGCTGGTCGCCGCTGGCGGTGGCTTGCCAGGTCGGCAACTGGCGACTCGCTCGTTTCCTGCTGGAGCGCGGTGCGCGCACCGAGCCCGCCGAGGGCACCCCGGTGTTGCTGGCCGCGGCCGCCACCGAAGACGACGATCCGGCCGGCGTGCAGCTGCTGCTCAAGCACAAGGCGCGGGCT
>JAEXNZ010000446.1 GCA_023439425.1 Pseudomonadota bacterium | reverse complement strand
CGCTGACTCTGGCCGAACTGCTGCCCGAGGTCGGCGACCCGGGCAGCGATGCCCTGCTGCAGCAGTATGTGGCACGCCGTGAGGAGGACCGCCGCCAGACCATCGCCTTCTCGGGCGGGCTGGCGCGCGTGACCAGCAACCCGGCCCCGCTGCTGCGCCCGCTGCGCAGCCTGGGGCTGCTGGCCGCGCAGGCCAGCGACGTGCAGTCGATGCTGGTGGGCGGAGCCATGGGCTTCCGCGGCGAAGTACCTGCGCTGTGCCGGGGGGCGAACGCATGAACCGGCGTGCGCGTGATGTGATCGTGGTCGGAGGCGGCGTGGTGGGGGCGGCGTGCGCGCTGGCCCTCGCCGACGCCGGCTTGGATGTCACCCTGGTCGAAGGCCGTGAACCCGCCCACTGGCAGACCGCGCAGCCGGACCTGCGGGTGTATGCGTTCGCACCCGACAATGCGCAACTGCTGCAGGCGCTGGGGGTGTGGCCGGCGGTGCTGTCCGCGCGTGCCTGTGCCTACCGGCGCATGCGGGTGTGGGATGCCGCCGGCGGTGAGGAGCTGTGCTTCGACGCCGACCGCCTGGGCCGCGAACAGCTGGGGTGGATCGTCGAGAACGATCTGCTGGTGGATCGCCTGTGGGCGGCGCTGCCGGCCGCCGGTGTGCAGCTGTGCTGTCCGGCCCGGGTGGAGGCCCTGGAACAGGATGAGGACGGCGTGCGCCTGCGCCTGGACGACGGCCGTCGGCTGGAGGCGCGGCTGGCGGTGGCGGCAGACGGGGCCGAATCCACCCTGCGCCAGCTGGCCGGCCTGCAGGTCACCCGCGAGGACTATGGCCAGCGCGGCGTGGTCGCTTACATCGACACCGAACACGACAACGAAGCCACCGCCTGGCAGCGCTTCCTGACCACCGGGCCGCTGGCGGTGCTGCCGGCCGGCGCGCGGCGCAGCTCCATCGTCTGGACCCTTCCTGATGCCGAAGCCGAGCGCGTGTTGGCGCTGGACGACGTCGCATTTGGGCAGGAGTTGACCCGCGCGTTTGGCGCGCGTCTGGGGGCGATGACGCTGGCCAGCCGCCGTGCGGCGTTCCCGCTGCGGCGACAGCTCGCCACCGCCTATGTGGCCGGTCGCGTGGTGGCCCTGGGCGATGCCGCGCACGTGGTGCATCCGCTGGCCGGGCAGGGCGTGAATCTGGGCCTGCGAGACGTGGCCGCGCTGCGCGAGCGCGTGCTGCAGGCCCAGCAGCGCCGCCAGGACTGGTCCAGCCCGGAGCGCCTGCAGCGCTGGGCGCGCGAGCGGCGCAGCGACAACACGGTGTCGGCGTACGGGTTTGATGCGATCAACAAGGTGTTCTCGAATGACGAGATGCACCTGACCCTCGCGCGTGGCCGCGCGCTGGGCTGCGTGGGCAAGTGGCCGCCGCTGGTGTCGGCGTTCTGGAAGCGGGCGGCGGGGCTGGGGTGATGCTGCGTTGACGCGCATGGCGGTTCATGGGCGTGCCGGATATCCCATTGACGCGCATGGCGCGTCACCACGCGGGCCTGGTCGATTGTCCGCGGGGGCAATGATCGAAATCACGTAGAGCCGGGCTTGCCCGGGTACGCGTCATCGCATGCGCGCTGCCGCCCCACGGTTCGCTTCGCAAACCGCGGGCCCCTCTTATCAACCTCCAGACCCCCGCCGCTTCGCGGCCGCCCCCTGACTCAGGGGGCTCCCCTCCAGACACCTCCCGTAGAGCCGGGCTTGCCCGGCTGCACGCCAATGATCGAAATCCGGTAGAGCCGGGCGCTGCCCGGCTGCAGGATGGGGCGCTGCGCACTGCGCTTTCCCCCTCCGTGAGCCGATCATGACCATCGCAAGCGTTTTCACCCGCATATTCAGCCCAGCTACTTACACCGCCCGGAAGGCAGTAGCCCATCCAGATGAGTTCAGGGGTGGGATAGCTGCGCTGCTGGAGAACATCAAAAACCTGAACCTCAGCTCGGAAAAAGCACCAAATGTCTGCCTCCGCAGCAATCTTGCCTTCACGAGCCTGCCCAAGCTCGAAATGCTGAACCGGCCTCCGGAGGAAGGCGGGACGCCCCTTGATGTCTCAAAAGCGAAAGAGCAGTTGAGCTACGTCAAGGCTTTGAAGAGAGACTTCAAGTCACAGTTCGAGGACGTACTGAAGTCTACCGGGCGACGTGATTGCTGGTACATGGAACAGGTCAAGCCATTGAAAGAGCTTTACGGGGAGGCGAGCAAGCTCCAGCACTTCAACCATCGGGACTACGGGCAGCAGAAAAGCCAGTAGCCGTAACAGATGATTGGATTTTGAAAGTGCCCAAGGCGGAAGGTGACCAGAATCGCCGGTTGACCTAACCAGAACGCACCTGCCATGACCGCGCCGATTGCTTCCGTCTCCCCGAACTCGACCGCCCCCACTTCGTTAGGGCGGTCCGAGAAATCGCAGAACGGGGTAATACCGACAAAAGTCTCCAACGAGTCACCCGTAAAAGTGCCGCACCAGAGCCAACAGCAGCGACTTCTTGATGAGGCTTTTGGTGCCTTCTTGCGCAACGTCAAGGAATCCTCAGCGGTCGATACCTTGCCGCTGCAGCATGTCTGTTCAACGGACAGCCGAGTGCGCTGACGGCCTGACGCGCATGGCGCGTCACTACGCGATGTCCCAAATGACGCGATTCCCGCAGCGACACGCCATGCGTGTCGTCGCGGTGCATGACGTGCCGTGATGTCGCAATCGGCCCGAAATGATCGATTTCTACAAGTGGCTCGCCATCAGGCACCGCACACTGACGCAAACCACTCGCGCAGGTGCATGATGGCCCTATCCGGAATCTCCACTGTACTGAACGTGCTTCGCCCGCAGGCCGACCTGGAAAAGGCGGCGGAGCAGATGCAGAAGCACCCGGAAGCAGCGGTGTCCGCGTTAGGGCAGCTGCTGAATTGCATCAGGAACGAAGCAAGTGAACACGGGGTCGGCTTCACCGGGCAGGATTCGCTGGACGCCAGAGCCTGGCTTCAGCATTTCGCTGGTTCGAGCGACGGTGTGGCGCGGATGTCTGCCGCACCCAAGGCAGACCTGGTCCAATTGCTTCAGTACATGCGCCCGTTGGGAAACAGTTTTCGCACGCAGATGGAAGCGCCGACTGACGATCCAGCGCGTATTGAACTGCTGGAGAAGATGGCGCGCATGACGGACGAGCTGCCGCACTTCAAAGGTGCCGAAAGGCCTTCGGACCCGTAGCGACGCGCCATGCGCGTCAATGCGGTGGTCTGGCACGGGCGAAGCCACGCAGGGCGTGGCTCTACGTTGCCACGGGTCAGGGCACCAGCCAGCCCTGCAGCTGGGTACGATCCAGCCGTCCCCGCCGCGCGGTATCCAGCGAGGTGAACTCATCGGCCAGCGTCGGATTGGCCTGCGCCTCCTCCCGGCTGATGAATCCATCGCCATCCACATCCAGCGTTTCAAACCGGAACCGGTACTGCCCGACCACGCTGTCCGGCTGCACCGAACGCACGGTCACGGTGGATTCGCCCGCCACCGGCGGCAGGGTCACCGCATGGGTGACCGCGCCGCTCGACAACGACTGCGTACGCACCCCGGCCGGAACATCGCGCAGCGGTGCAGTGGTCGCCGGCACCTGCGCCACGGCCACACCGACAAACCCCGCGTAGAGACACGCCACGCGTGTCATCGCCACAACGACGCCCCGCGAACCCCTCACCACGCCAGCACCGTGATCTCTTCCCGGTCGTGATACAGCTGTTTGGCGCGCACATTCAACGGTCGCCCGGCCTGCTCCTGGAACAGGTCCAGGCACAGCCGGGTCTCATCCCAGCGCTTCTTCATCGGCAGCTTCAGGTTGAAGATCGCATGCCGGCACCAGCCTTCGCGGAACCAGGTGGCCATGCGTTCGGCCACGCGTCGCGGCTGTTCGACCATATCGCAGACCATCCAGTCCAGCGGCGCTTCCGGCTGCCAATGGAAACCGTCGGCGCGCAGATGCTCGACCAGCCCGGTCTGCAGCACGTGCTCGCGCAGCGGGCCGTTGTCCACGCTGATTACGTGCATGTGCTGACGGGTCAGCACCCAGGTCCAGCCGCCGGGCGCGGCACCGAGGTCGGCGGCGCGCATGCCGGGCTTGACCAGCTGCTCGCGTTCTTCCGGGCGCATCAGGGTGAGCAGCGCTTCGTCCAGCTTCAGCGCCGAGCGCGACGGCGCTTCCGGCAGCAGTTTCAGGCGCGGAATGCCCAGTGCCCACGGCGCGCTGTCGCGGGTGTCTGCCACGCACACGAAGGCATGGCGGCCATCGACAAAGACCACGTGCAGGCGCGGCAGGCCGGTGTTGGCCTTGTCGGTCAGCAGCCCGGCCTTGCGCAGCGCCGGGCGCAGCGCATTGCCGAATGCCCGGGCCAGCCCGGCCAGCGGCTTGCCGGCGTCCGAATCGGGGTGTTCGACCCACATGTCGCCGAACCGGGCCTGACCTTCCAGCGCGGCCAGAATCGGGGTGATGCGGTCGGCCGGATCCAGCTCGCGCAATTCGGCCAGCACCACCAGCTTCTGGCGGGCGAAGATCAGCGAGCGCCACGGCAGGGACTGCGACAGCTTGGCCCCTTCATCGGTGGCGAACAGCACATAGCCGTCGTTGCGCTGGGTGCGCGCGTAGCCGGCCACGCCGGCGTAGGCCGCGCGCTCGCTCAGCTCGCCGGCCAGCTCGGGCTCGAAGCCCTGGCGGCACAGACACAGCAGGCCGCTCACAGGCGCGCACCGGTGGCAGCGCGATCAGTAATGCGCGCCATTGGTTTCCCCATAGGTGCGCAGCACCGCGCGTGCAGCGTCGCGGTTGATGCCGCGCACCACCTCGATTCCGCGCTTGTTGAGCTCGCCCACCCAGTCCGCCGGCAGCGGACCTTCGTCAAACGGGGTCAGTTCTTCCACGTCCTGCGCGCTGGCTCCGATCAGCAGACGGTCGATGCCGGCCCAGATGGTGGCACCGAAGCACTGGCAGCAGGGCTGCGACGAGGTGGCCAGGGTGATGGGCGTGAGCACATCGTTCAGGCGCGGGGTCTGCAGGCGCTGCTGGGCCAGCATGTAGGCCATGTTTTCGGCATGCGCCAGCGAGGTGTTGTGCGGCACCACGCGGTTCACACCGGCGGCGATCACGGTGTCGTTTGGGCCAAACACCACCGCGCCGAACGGACCGCCACTGGCGTGTTCAACATTCAGGCGCGACAGCTCGATGGCCAGGGCGACCTTGGCCTCATCGCCGGGATAGGCACGGGCCAGGTCGATCTGGTCGTGGATCCAGGCGGGCAGGGTCAGGTGGACTTGTGCGTACAGCATGGCAGTTCTCTCAGGCCGACCAGGTGTCGCGCAGGGTGACGCTGCGGTTGAACACCGGGGCGGCGGCAGTGTGGTCACGGCGGTCGGCGACGAAGTAGCCGGTGCGCTCGAACTGGAACGACTGCTCCGGCGGGGCAGTAGCGGCGGCCGGTTCGACGTAGCCGGTGACGGTGCGGCGCGATTCCGGATTGAGGTAGTCGCGGTAGGTCTTGCCTTCGGATTCATCGTCCGGGTTCGGCACCGAGAACAGACGGTCGTACAGACGGATTTCCGCCGGCACGCCGTGCGTGGCGCTGACCCAGTGGATGGTGCCCTTGACCTTGCGGTTGGCCCCTTCCATGCCCGGACGCGATTCCGGATCGAGCCAGCCGCGCAGTTCGGTGATGGTGCCGTCGGCATCCTTGATCACTTCATCGCAGCGGATGATGCCGGCACCGCGCAGGCGCACTTCGCCACCCGGCACCAGACGCTTCCAGCCCTTCGGCGGCACTTCGGCGAAGTCTTCGCGGTCGATCCAGACCTCGCGCGCGAACGGCACCGAACGGCTGCCGAAGGCCTCGTCCTTGGGGTGGTTGCTGAAGGTCAGCTGCTCTTCAAAGTCTTCCGGCAGATTGGTCAGCACCAGCTTGACCGGGTCGATCACCGCCATGCGGCGTGCGGCGGCACTGTCCAGGTCTTCGCGCAGCGCACCTTCAAGCACGCTGAAGTCGATCAGCGAGTTCTGCTTGCTGATGCCGACGCGTTCGGCGAACAGACGCATCGCGGCCGGGGTGTAGCCGCGGCGACGCAGGCCCTGCAGGGTCGGCATGCGCGGATCGTCCCAGCCATCCACCAGCTGCTCGGTGACCAGCGCCATCAGCTTGCGCTTGCTCATCACGGTGTAGTTGATGTTCAGGCGCGAGAATTCGATCTGGCGCGGCTTGGCGGCTTCGCGCGGCAGGCCGCGGTCGACCAGCGGCTGGGTCAGGTCGGGGCTGTGCGCGAAATCAACGTTGTCCACGCACCAGTCGTACAGCGGGCGGTGGTCTTCGAATTCCAGCGTGCAAAGCGAATGGGTGATGCCTTCGATGGAGTCGCCCAGCGCGTGGGCGAAGTCGTACATCGGGTAGATCGGCCAGGCATTGCCGGTGTTCTGGTGTTCCACATGCTTGATGCGGTAGATCGCCGGGTCGCGCAGGTTGATGTTGCCGCTGGCCATGTCGATCTTCGCGCGCACGGTGCGGGCACCGTCGGCGAACTCACCGGCGCGCATGCGCGCGAACAGGTCGAGGTTTTCTTCCACGCTGCGGTCGCGCCACGGCGACGGGCGGCCGGGTTCGGTCAGGGTGCCGCGGTAGGCGCGCACTTCCTCGGCCGACAGATCGCAGACATAGGCCTTGCCGTCGCGGATCAGCTTCTGCGCGGCCAGGTAGTAGGCGTCGAAGTAGTCCGAGGCGTGGCGCAGTTCGTTCCACTCAAAGCCCAGCCAGCGCACGTCGTCCTGGATGGCGGCGACGTATTCCGGGTCTTCCTTGGCCGGATTGGTGTCGTCGAAGCGCAGGTTGCACACGCCGCTGAATTCGCCGGCGATGCCGAAGTTCAGGCAGATCGACTTGGCATGGCCGATGTGCAGGTAGCCGTTGGGCTCCGGCGGGAAGCGGGTCTTGATCGCCTGGTGCTTGCCGCTGGCCAGGTCCTCACGCACGATCTGGCGGATGAAATCGCGCTTTTCGTGGGTTTCCGGAAGGGCGTCGGTGGGGGCGGCAATAGGCTCGGACATGGTGCGCTGGGCAGTAGACAGAAAGGACGACAGTCTATCGTGTCCGGCTATGCCGGGCACGATGGACGGGTAGGTACCGACCGTTGGTCGGTACGCGCTTTCCCGGCCCGCGTTCACATCCCCGGCGTATGCTGGACTGAACCCGTCATCGAGGCCCGCCCATGCACGTCATCTACAAGGCCGACAACCTGTTCGACGCCCACCTGGTCAAGCACGCGCTGGAAGATGCCGGCATTCCGGCCTTCGTGTTCGGTGAACAGCTGCTGGGCGGGATGGGCGAGCTGCCCTTGTTCGGCGTGCTGCGGGTCTGTGTGCCGGATCTGGCAGCCCCGGAGGCGGCACAGATCGTTGCGGGGCTCGACTTGGCCGGCCCGTCGGACGACCCCATATGGGATGGAGACGAAAGCCCCGGCCTGTTGCCGGCCTAGGAGAACGCCATGTTGGGAGTGTCCAGACTGCTCGGAATCGGCGCGTTCAAGCAGCGCCTGCCGCGCCCGGAAGAGGCCTTGCCGGGCCGCGAACACCCGCTGCCGCTTCACAACCAGCACTTCGTGAACAGCCATCCGCTGAAGGACAGCTTCGCCGGCAAGGAGCGGATCCGCTTTGCGATGGGCTGCTTCTGGGGCGCGGAACGCAAGTTCTGGACGCTGCCGGGGGTGTACACCACGTCGGTGGGCTACGCCGGTGGGCTGACCCCGAACCCGACCTATGAAGAGGTCTGTTCCGGCCTGACTGGGCATACCGAGATCGTCGAGGTGGTGTTCGACCCGTCGGTGGTGAGCCTGACCGAGCTGCTGCAGGTGTTCTGGGAGAACCACGACCCGACCCAGGGCATGCGCCAGGGCAACGACACCGGCACCCAGTACCGCTCGGCGATCCACGCGACCAGCCAGGCCCAGTTCGATGCCGCCGTTGCCAGCCGCGATGCCTACCAGCAGCGCCTGAGCAACGCCGGTTACGGCCCGATCACCACCGAAATCGAGTTCCCGGCCCCGGAGTACTACTACGCCGAGGACTACCACCAGCAGTACCTGGCCAAGAACCCGAACGGTTACTGCGGCATCGGCGGCACCGGCGTCAGCTGCCCGATCGGGGTGGGTGCGTAACACCTCGGTGTGGCACACGTGACGTATCGCCGGGCTCTGCCCGGC
>JAEXNZ010000438.1 GCA_023439425.1 Pseudomonadota bacterium | reverse complement strand
GCTCTACATGGCATGACGCGCGCGGCCAGACGGAGACCCGCATGACGGGCGCGGTCGGGCGGAGACCGGCGCGACCCGTGGTAAAGTCGGGCTCCGACCAGGAAGCTGTCGAGACCCCCATGCCGTTGGCCGCCGTCCGGAGAGGATTCCGGCACCCCAACTCCAACAGGTGCGCATGAGCGCACGAATGCTGGACACCTACCGTGAAGTGATCACGCCCGAAGGCGTGCCGCTGCACCTGCCGGCAGCCGGTCCCATTCCGCGGGCGCTGGCCTGGGCCATCGACTTCGTCATCCGTGCGGCCGGCCTGCTGATGCTGAGCATTCCGCTGGCTTTTCTCGGCGAGTTCGGCCAAGGCATTTATGCCTGCCTGATGTTCCTCACCATGTGGGCTTACACCATCGTGCAGGAAGCCGTCTGGGGCCGAACCCTGGGCAAGCGCGCGCTCGGCCTGCGCGTGGTCGCGCAGGACGGTGCGCCGATCGGCTGGATGGCCTCGATCACCCGCAACCTGCTGCGTACCGTGGACATGCTTCCGTTCGGCTACGCATTGGGGCTGCTGTCGAGCCTGTTCGACCCGCATGGCCGTCGCCTCGGCGACCTGGTGGCCGGCACCGTGGTGGTGCACGACGTGGTGCAGCCGTTCGCGGCCGCGCTGGCCATCGACACCGTTCTGGCTCCGCCGCAGCCGCTGCAGCCGGCCGAACAGGCCGCCGTGGTCGCCTTCGCCGAGCGTGCGCCGCGCCTGTCCGGTGCGCGCCAGCAGGAGCTGGCCGACATTGCCGGCGAGCTCAGTGGCGGGCACGGCCAGGTCGGCGTGTTACGCCTTTACGCCATGGCCAACTGGCTGCTGGGGCGGCGATGAGACAGGAACAGTTCGTCGCGCGCTACCAGGAAGAATGGCAGGCGCTGGAGCGCTGGCTGGCGCTGCGTGGCAGTGCCGGGCCGCGTGCCCGACGCACGCCCGACCCGGCGCTGTTGAACGATGAAGACATTCCGCAGCGCTACCGGC
Source organism: Pseudomonadota bacterium (assembly GCA_023439425.1). GTDB lineage: Bacteria > Pseudomonadota > Gammaproteobacteria > Xanthomonadales > Xanthomonadaceae > Stenotrophomonas. The sequence goes on along the minus strand of JAEXNZ010000438.1, from coordinate 6,172 downwards.
GGCTGTGCCAGCAACTCGCGCTGGCCCGCAAGCGCGGCTACAGCCCGCAGCTGGTCGCACGCCTGCAGCAGCTGATGCAGCAGGGCCATGGCCTGCTCTATCGCACCCCGCCGGCACGTTGGCGGCGGGCGCTGGAATTCCTGCTGGCCGATTTCCCGCTGCTGGTGCGCAGCCAGGCGCGCAGCATGTGGGTCGCCACGGCGCTGTTCGTGCTGCCGCTGGTCGGCAGCTTCGCGCTGATTCAATGGCACCCGGACGTGATCCACATGCTGATGGACCCGGCCCAGGTCGGCGAGATGGAGCGCATGTACGACCCCAGCGCGCCACGCCTGGGCCGCGACAGCGGCACCGACTGGATGATGTTCGGCTACTACATCATGAACAACATCAGCATCGGCCTGCGCACCTTCGCCAGCGGCCTGCTGGCCGGCGTCGGCACGGTGCTGGTGCTGCTGTTCAACGGCCTCACCATCGGCGCGGTGGCCGGCCACCTGCAGCACATCGGCCACGGCGACCCGTTCTGGCGCTTCGTCTGCGGGCACGGCTCGTTCGAGCTCACCGCCATTGTGATTGCCGGCGGTGCCGGCCTGCAGCTGGGCATGAAGCTGCTGGCCCCGGGCCGGCGTCGGCGCATCGATGCGCTGGTGGAAGGCGGCGTGATCGGCGCGAAGCTGTGCCTGGGCGTGGCCTTCATGCTGCTGGTGGCGGCCTTCATCGAGGCGTTCTGGTCGTCGATTGCCGAAGTGCCGGCGTGGGGCAAGTACAGCGTGGCCGGCGTGTTGTGGACGCTGGTGTTCGTCTGGCTGTGGCGCGGTGGACGCGGGAGCGGCCATGCGCATTGACCAGCTCAACGTCAATCTGCGCGCCCGCTCGGAATGGGAAGCGATGGAGCTGGGCACCGCGCTGGTGCGCCGGCATGCCCGCGCGATCTGGCTGCCGCTGCTGTACGTGGGCCTGCCGCTGTTCGCTGGGGTCAACGCGTTGGCCTGGTGGACTGACAGCTTCTTCCTCGCCTGGCTGCTGATGTGGTGGCTGAAGCCGGTGTCCGACCGGCTGGCGCTGTATGTGATCTCGCGAGGCGTGTTCGGCGATGAGCCAACGCCCTGGCAGACCCTGCGTGCGCAGCGGCGCTGGGGCTGGAATGGATTCTGGGGTTATCTGGGCTGGCGCCGTTTCAGCCCGTTCCGCTCGCTGCTGCTGCCGGTGAACCTGCTTGAGGGCAGTGACGCCACCCACCGCGGCCAGCGTCGCCGCGCCATTCTCAGCAGCGCCTTCAGCCATGCCACCCTGCTGACCACCGTGTGCATGGTGTTCGAACTGGTGATCGTGGCCGGGCTGATTGCCTGCATTTTCATGTTCGTCCCGTTCGACCTGCTGTCTGATTCCTGGCGCGCCGCCTGGGCGATGGTCACCGAGCTGATGCCGCCATGGGCCAAGCTCGGGGTGAACTTCTTCTTCTGGTTCGCGGCGACCCTGATCAGCCCGTTCTATGCCGGCGCTGGCTTCGCGCTGTACCTCAACCGCCGCACCGAGATGGAAGCATGGGACGTGGAGATCGCGTTCCGCCGGCTGCGTGATCGCCTGCAACAGGCCGCCCCGTTGCTGGTGCTCGCGCTGGTGTTGGTGTGGCCGCTGGGTGGGCTGCACGCGCAGGAGTCGCCGGAACCGGAACGGGAACAGGCGCAGCAGTGCGCAGCGCCCGATTCGCACGGCGATGACGACGAGGCCTACGAGGACGAAGAAGAGGACGCGGACAGCGACGCGGTTCCCGCGGATGACCCGTCCAACACCGCCGAGGTCATCTTCGGTGGCCCCAGACCCGACACCGCCGGCTTCCGCCAAGCCGTGCAGCGCGCCTACGAAGATCCGCTGATCACGCCCACGCGCGAGGTCACCACCTGGGAGCCGACCCAGGAGAAGGACAAGGAAAAGAAGGAAAAAGACAGCAAGGACAGCAGCACCGAACGCGACCGCAAGGGCCCAAAGCTGCCGGCGCAGATTGCCGAATGGCTGCTGTGGGGCGTGGTCGGCGTGCTGGTGGTCATTCTGCTGGCCACCTCACCGTGGTGGATCCGCTGGCTGCGCGGCGGTGGCCCGCGCCGTGCCCTAGCGGCCAGTGCCGTGCACGAGGAAGCGGTCAGCATTCCTGACGTGGTGCCGCCGGATCCGGCCGCACGGGCCCGCGACCTGTGGCAGCAGGGACGGCCACGCGCCGCACTGGCGCTGCTGTACCGCGCCAGCGTGGACAGCATGAGCGAGCGCGCCGACGTGGTACTGCCCCCCGGTGCCACCGAATCGCAGTGTCTGCGCGCGTCGCGTCGCATGCCGGAGGAAGCCGACCGCAACCTGTTCGCGCGCGTCGTGCGCGTATGGCAGTACGCCGCCTATGCCGGCCGTCTGCCCGAGGCCGACGAGTTCGATGAACTGGCCACCACCCTGCAGCAGCAGTTCCGGTGGCGCGCATGAGCACGCGTCTTCGTTGGGCACTGATTACCCTGGCCCTGCTGGTGCTGGGCGTTCCGTTGGCGATTCTGTTCCTGCGCAACCACGAACGCATTACCCGCACCGAGCACCTGCCACCCCAGGGCGAGGCCAGTTACAACCCGTTGTATGCGCTGGGCAAGGCGCTGCAGGCCGATGGCATCCAGGCGCAGTCACTCCCGCGCGTGGACCTGGGCCGCATGGCGCTGCGACCCGGCGATACCGTGGTGCTGCTCAAGGACAGCGTCGATGTGCCGCCCAGTACGGCGCACGCCCTGCTGGACTGGGTAGGCCGTGGCGGCCATCTGCTGCTGCGCACGCCCCCGACCTTCAAGGACGAAGAATCTCCCCAGGGCACGCTGCTGGACACGCTTGGGGTGTACAGCGAGTTCTACGAAAGCGCGTGCAAGGCGTTCCACGTGGCCGACGATCCGGGACACAGCGAGTTCTGCCGCGGCCGGCGCTTCGAGCTGGATGAGGTGGACGGCGTGCGCGTGGAGCGGCGCTGGGGCGACGACGATGGCCTGGTATTTGCCCGCCTGCGCAAGGGCCAGGGCACGGTCGATGTGGTGTCGGACATGACGTTCATGGAAGGCACGCCGCGCCATTTCGATGGCGAAGACCCGAAGGGCAGCCTGGCCGACGGCCTGCACGACATCTCGCATCGCGACCTCACCCGTTACCTGCTGGCCCCGAACTACGGCAAGGGCACCATGTACCTGGTGTACGGCTCACGGCCGCCCACGCTGTGGCACCGCATCTTCTACCAGGGCTGGCCGGTGTGGGTACCGTTGCTGCTGGCCCTGCTGGGCTGGCTATGGCAGCGCGCACAGCGCATGGGCAGCGTGCTGCCGGCCCCGGCCGGCGACCGCCGTTCGTTGCTGGAGCACGTGCGCGCCAGCGGCGAGCATCTGCTGCGGCATGGCAAGACGCCCCTGCTGTACGACGCCGTGCGCCGCGCCTTCCTGGCCCGCCTGCGGCGTCGCGCGCCCACCGCCGCCGCACTCAGTGGCGACGCCCAGGCCCACGCCATCGCCACCTTGCTGCAGTGGCCCGTTTCCCGTGTACAGACCGCGTTGCAGTCGCCGGCGTCCCAGGACACCAAAGCGCTGCGTGAGCGCATCCGCCTGCTGATCCAGATGAGAAACCTGCTATGACCGAGCCGAACACTCCGCCGCCGCTGTCCCCGTCCGCGCCGTCCGGGCAGAACCTGGTCGAGCGCGTGGATGCCATCCGCGAAGCCGTAGGCCGTGCCTTCATTGGCCAGGCCGAAGTGCTGGACCAGATCCTGATCGCGCTGCTGGCCGGCGGCCATGTGCTGATCGAGGGCGTGCCCGGGCTGGGCAAGACTCTGCTGGTGCGTGCCCTGGCGCAGGCCCTGGAGCTCGACTACGGCCGCGTGCAGTTCACCCCCGACCTGATGCCCAGCGACGTCAGCGGGCATGCGGTGTACGACCCGAAGTCGGAGAGCTTCAAGATCCGTCGCGGCCCGGTGTTCACCAACCTGCTGCTGGCCGACGAAATCAACCGCGCACCTGCCAAGACCCAGTCGGCGCTGCTGGAGGTGATGCAGGAAGGCCAGGTCACCATTGAGGGCAAGTCGTTCGCACTGACCCCGCCGTTCCTGGCGCTGGCTACGCAGAACCCGGTCGAGCAGGAAGGTACCTATCCGCTGCCGGAAGCCCAGCTGGACCGCTTCCTGCTGAAGGTGCTGATCGACTACCCGCAGCTGGAAGACGAAAAGCGCATGGTGGATGCGATCACCACCGGCCGCAGTGCGTCGGACTTCGACCTGTCGCAGGTGCCGCGCGTGCTCAACGCCGCCGAAGTGGTGGCGCTGCAGCAGGCCACCGCCGCGATCACGGTAGACCCGGAAGTGATCGACTACGCCGTGCGGATCGTTGCCGCCACCCGTCGCTTCCCGGGTATTGCGCTGGGTGCCGGCCCGCGCGGCAGCATCGCGCTGGTGCGTGCAGCGCGCGCCCAGGCCGTGCTGTCCGGCCGTGACTTCGTCACCCCCGATGACGTGCGCGAAGTGGCCCGCCCCGCCCTGCGCCACCGCATTGCGCTGGCTCCGGAACTGCAGATTGAGGGCCAGTCGGCCGACGATGCCTTGGCCGCGCTGCTGGCCAAGGTGGAAGCGCCGCGCAAGTGAGGCCCGCGCCGCTCCTGCTGACGTTGCTGACCGTCTGGGGGCTGTTCGGCCTGGCGGTGGCGTTTGGCTTTGCGCCAACCTGGTCCTGGTGGGCCAGCGCGGGTGGCATCGCGCTGCTGGCGCTGGTCGATGCTCTGCGTCTGCGTGCGCAGCCTTCACCGACAGTGCAACGTGAGCTGCCTGAAGCGCTGGCGCTGAACGTGGAGCGCAAGGTAACTGTGCGCCTGGAATCCAGCCTGCGCCAGCGCGTGGAGCTGTTCGACCTGGTGCCGGGCGAATGGTCGCTGCAGGGCCTGCCGCGCACGCTGGCATTGAAGCCGCTGGTGGCCAGCAGCGTCGAGTATCGATTGACGCCCACCGCACGCGGCCGCTTCACTTTTGAAGGCGTGCATCTGCGCCTGCATGCGCCGTGGCGGCTGTGGCGGCAACGTCGGTTGCTGCCGCCGGCACTCACGGTGCGGGTGTACCCCAACTTCGTCCCGCTGACCCGGTTCGCGTTGTTCAGCGCCGAACAGGCCTCGCGGCTGGTCGGCGCGCACCTCAAGCGCCGGCGTGGCGAAGGTACCGACTTCCACCAGATGCGCGAATACCGGCTGGGTGACAGCCTGCGCCAGATCGACTGGAAGGCGACCTCACGCGCGCGCAAGCTGATCTCGCGCGAGTACCAGGATGAGAAGAACCAGCAGCTGGTGCTGATGATCGACACCGGCCGACGCATGATGGCCAGCGAAGGCGGTCTTTCGCACTTCGACCACGTGCTCAACGCCTCGCTGGTGGTGTCGTACCTTGCGCTGCGCCAGGGCGACGGCGTCGGCCTGTTCGCCACCGGCGGCGACAGCCGCTGGGTGGCCCCGCAGCGCGGCATGGGCGCGATTGATTCACTGCTGCGCGCCAGCTACGACCTGCAGGCACAGCCGGTAGCCACGGATTATCTGGCTGCCGCCACCGAACTCAGCCTGCGCCAGCGCCGGCGCTCGCTGGTGATGCTGGTCACCAACGTGCGTGACGAGGACATCGAAGACCTGCTGGTGGCGGTGCGCCTGCTGCAGCGCCAGCACCTGGTGTGCGTAGCCAGCCTGCGTGAGCGCGAGCTGGATACCGCGCTGGAAGCGGAAGTGGAGACCCTGCAGGATGCCGCTCAAGCCGGTGCGATTGCGCGCTACCTGCAGCAGCGCAGCGATGCGCATGAGGCGCTGCGCAGCCACAAGGTGATGGTGCTGGACGTGACGGCTGATGCGTTGCCGGGCGCGTTGGTGGAGCGGTACCTGGCGGTGAAGCGCGACGGGTTGTTGTAACCCCGGAATGCTCCCGTAGAGCCACGCCCTGCGTGGCTTCGCGGACCCTAACCGGGCAACGCCAACACTAATTCCTGAATGGGCACTGCCCGATCAGATGCGTTTTATTTGGAATTATTTTTCAGAATGATAATTCAGCCTATTGATCAGTAAATGATTGATGGTGCCATGGATACCTTTCACCGCCCGGAGCTTGCGCGTGAGTACGCCGAAAGCCTGCTCGGAATGCGCCGCTTTGGTG
>JAEXNZ010000428.1 GCA_023439425.1 Pseudomonadota bacterium | reverse complement strand
CCAACCCCGGTCTTGCCGTGTGCGCAGGATTGCGCACACGTGCAAGCGGCGATCGAGGCTACAGGGACGTACTTGCGCCGTCCCCCGGAACGCCCATCCCGAGCCGCCAAACCAGAGGCACCGTGAGCACCGGTTGTTCGCACAAATGCAACGGCAGCCGGGCAAGCCCGGCTCTACGCGGTGCGTGCAATTGCAGAGAGGATGATGCCCCGCAGGGCTCTTACTTGCTGCCGCCGGCGACGGTGCTGGCGGCGTCGATTTCGGCCTGGGCGCGGGCGGCGTACAGGGTGCCCGGGGGCGGCTGGCGACTGAAGAAGGTGTGTACACCGTCCAGCACGGCTCCGGCCAGCTGGCGCTGGTAGGCCGGGTCCATCAGGCGGCGCTCTTCGTCCGGGTTGGAGATGAACGCGGTTTCCACGAGCATCGCCGGCATGTCCGACGTGCGCAGCACCGCGAAGTTGGCGCGCTCGATGTTCGGCTTGTGGTTCTTGCCGATGCGCTTGAGACCGCCCAGCACATGGCCGGCCGCGTCTTCCGAGGCCTTCATGTAACCGCTCTGGGCCAGATCCAGCAATACGTTGGCAAGCGTGCCCTCGGTCTGCTGCAGGCGAACGCCACCGACCAGATCGGCCGCGTTTTCCTTGTCGGCCAGCCAGCGCGCGCGCTGCGACGACGCGCCCTTGGTTGAGAGCACGTATACCGAGGAGCCCTTGGCCGCGCGGTTTTCCGCCGCATCGGCGTGGATTGAAATGAAGATGTCGGCCTTCGCCGAACGCGCCTTCTGCGCGCGCATCGGCAGCGGAATGAACACGTCGCTGTCGCGGGTGAGGTAGGCCTTCAGGCCCGGCGTGGCATTCACCTGCCGCGCCAGCTCACGCGCCACCGCCAGAGTGATGTCTTTTTCGCGCTTGCCGGTTGGGCCAACCGCGCCCGGATCCTGGCCGCCATGGCCCGGATCGATCGCCACCACCAGCGGGCGCATGCCCGCCTGCATCTTGATCCGCGAAGCGTCGCTGGGCATTACCGGGCGCGGTGCCTGCACCGGAACCACCGGCGTGGGTGCCGGAGCCGGTGCCACCGCAGCAGTCGGCTGGCCGGCCAGAATGGCCGCCGGCGACATCGCGTTACTGGCTGCATTGGCGGTGCTGGCCGAGGTCACCGTGCCAGTGGCCGTCGGTGCGGCCGGCGTGGGTACCGGAGCCGCTGCACCGGCACTGGCCTGCTGGCGTGCGTTGGCCGTAAGCAGTGCCGTGGCACGAGCGGCTTCGTCACGTGCCTGCGCAGCTTCGGCCGGCGTCGGGCCGGCAGTCTGTGCAGTCGCGACCGGCGCGGGCGCAACAGACGCAGGCGTGGCAGCGGTGACCGGCGGCTTGGCCGCGGGTGCAGCTGCCACACTGGACGGCGCATCGCCCGGCCACTCGATCACCAGCCGGGACTCATCGCCCTGCTTGAGCATCTGCGGCTTGAACGGCGCGACCGATTCGGCCAGATCGAACACCACCCGGAACGTGCCCGGCACCGGCTGACCGGTGCGCACGGCGGTGACCACGCCGGTGGGCGTGGGCAGCTTGAGGTTGCGGATGGCGCTGGAGTCCGGGAAATCCACCACCAGGCGGTTCGGGCCGGACAACGAAAGGGTCTTGTAACCGCCACTGCCGGCCAGCGCGATCTCGGCGCGGGTGCCGGTGGCACCGGTCTGCAGGGCCACCTGGCGGACTTCACCGGCCCACGCAGCCGCGCTCGCCAGACAGAGTCCGACGGCTGCAACGATGGCGGTGAGCGATTTCCCCATTGGCATGGATGGGGATTCAATCACCGCGCTGAATGAAAAGCAACTCCTTTTTCCTTAATAATCCGTAACCTGGGGATATTTCCTCCTGTCAGCCGGCAGAAAGGGGGCGCAAGTCGCCTCCTTCACGCAGCCGCTGAACCCATTCAGCACCAGCGTCGCTCACGCTGGTGAGACTTGCACGACGCCCGTTGCCATCGATCTCCAGTGCCACGATCAGGTCGGTCGGTGGCAGTGCACCCGCACCGCGCTCTGGCCATTCCACCAGCCACAGCGACGCGCTGCCCTCGTCCAACCCCAGGAACTCCAGTTCGTCAGCCTGGCCGATGCGGTACAGATCCAGGTGCCAGGCTTCGCTGCCGTCGGCCAGCGGATAGCGCTCGACCAGCGTGTAGGTGGGGCTGCGGATCGCGCCCTGCACGCCCAGCGCACGCAGCAGCGCGCGGGCCAGGGTCGACTTGCCCGCGCCGAGGTCGCCGCGCAGCTGCATCACCGCCTGCGGCGGCCGGGTCGCCGCCAGTTGTGCGCCCAGGCGGTCGGTGTCGTCGGCCGTGGCCAGGAAGAAGTCAGTCATCACGCTCACAGTTCAGGGTTGAGCCGGCGGCGCAGCGGCACCAGCAGATCAGTAGGAAGCAGGCCACGCTGGCCCTCGGCGGCAGCGTCATCGCCGGCCAGGCCGTGCAGCAGCGCACCCGCACTGGCCGCATTGAACGCGCCCAGTCCCTGCGCACGCAGGGCGGCAATGATGCCGGTGAGCAGGTCGCCCATGCCACCGACTGCCATGCCGGGATTGCCGGCGGCGATCACGCGCGATCGGGCGTGTGGCGCGGCCACCACGGTACCTGCCCCTTTCAGCACCACCACGGCATCAAAGCGCTCGGCCAGCTGCTGCGCAGCAATGAAACGGTCCGCCTGCACCTGGGCGGTGGTCACCCCCAGCAGGCGCGCGGCTTCGCCCGGATGCGGGGTCAACACCGCATCCGGCATTGGCAGGGGGGCGGCGGCGAGCAGGTTCAGCGCATCGGCATCGACCACCAGGGGCAGGCCACTGACGCGCGCCAGCCGCCAGCATTCGCGCGCCCAGTCGTCCTGGCCCAGACCCGGGCCAATCGCAATCACCTTGGCGCGCGGCAGCAGGCGTTGCAGTTCGGCGCTGTCCTGCACGGCGTGCGTCATGGCTTCCGGCAGGCGGGTCAGCAACGGGCCGACGTGTGGTGCCTGGGTGGCCACGCTGACCAGGCCAGCCCCTGTACGCAACGCGGCTTCGGCGGCCAGCATCACTGCTCCGCCACTGCCCAGATTGCCGCCCACGCACAGCACGTGGCCAGATTCCCCCTTGTGGGTATTGGCACGGCGCGGCGGCAGCAGCACCGGCAGCCGGTTCGCCTGCCAGAGCTCGGCGCTGGGCGCGACGCGGGCCTCTGCTGCGGGCAGTGTCAGTTCCACCAGCTGGCGTTCGCCGGTGTATTCGAGCGCGTTGCCGGTGTACAGGCCCTGGTGCGCCACGATGAACTGCAGCGTGCAGGCGGCACGCACCGCCACGCCTGGCACTTGGCCGGTCTGCGCATCCACGCCGCTGGGCACATCCAGCGCCAGCACCGGTGCCGTGGCGTGATTCATCGCTGTGATGACCCGTTCCGCCTCGCCCGCGGGTGCGCGGTTCAGGCCGATGCCGAACAGCGCGTCCACGATCACATCGGCGGACGGCAGCGCGTCTTCGAACACCGCGACGCTGCCACCCGCCGCCGCGTACTGCGCGCGCATGCGTTGCGACAGCGCGCTCAGTGCGCCTTCGTCGGCCAACCGAAGCACCTGCACGCTGCGGCCGGCCTGCAGCGCCAACCGCGCCAGCACCAGGCCGTCGCCGCCGTTGTTGCCGGACCCCACCACCACGCACACGCGCTGTGCCTGCGGCCAGCGCTGCAGCAGGCACTGCCAGGCGGCGGTGCCGGCCTGCTCCATCAGCGAAGCCCCGGCATCGCCCAGCGTCGCGCTGGCCTGGGCATCCAGCTGGCGCGCGGCGGCCACATCGAACAGTTCAGCAAGCTCGGACATGCCGGGATTCTATACTTGTCACCATGTCTGCCGTGCCCCTGCCCGCCCCCGTCCACCTGACCCGTGCCGCCGAGCGCGTGCGGGCGCTGGCGCGCGAGCACGGCTTCCAGCGCGGCGGCATTGCCGGCATCGAGCTGGGCGAGGACGAGGCGCACCTGGCCGACTGGCTGGGCAAGGGCCTGTACGGCACCATGGACTGGATGGCGCGCCACGGCACCCTGCGCGCGCGCCCGGCCGAGCTGCTGCCGGGCACGGTGCGGGTCATTTCCGTGGGCATGGATTACAGCCACAAGGACGACACCAACGCCTGGGCGGCCTTGAATGATGGCGAGCGCGCCTATGTGGCGCGTTACGCGCTGGGCCGTGATTACCACAAGCTGATGCGCAACCGCCTGCAGAAGCTGGCCGACGCGCTGGCCGCCGAGATCGGCGCGTTCGGCTACCGCGTGTTCGTGGATTCGGCCCCGGTGCTGGAACGGGCGCTGGCGCGCAACGCCGGGCTGGGCTGGATCGGCAAGCACACCTGCCTGATCGACAAGCAGGGCGGTTCCTGGTTTTTCATCGGCGAGATCTACATCGACCTGCCGCTGCCGGTGGATGCGCCGGCCAGCGCACACTGCGGCAGTTGCACGCGCTGCATCGACATCTGCCCCACCCAGGCGATCATCGCGCCGCAGCGGCTGGATGCGCGGCGCTGCATTTCCTACCTGACCATCGAACACGACGGCGCGATTCCTGAAGAGCTGCGCCCGCTGATCGGCAACCGCATCTACGGCTGCGACGACTGCCAGCTGATCTGTCCCTGGAACAAGTTCGCCAAGCGTACGGATGAGGCCGACTTCCGCGCGCGCAACCAGCTCGATACCGCATCGCTGGCGCAGCTGTTCGCCTGGGAAGAAGATGAGTTCCTGCGCCGCACCGAAGGCAGCCCGATCCGTCGCAGCGGCCACGAACGCTGGCTGCGCAACATCGCGGTGGCGCTGGGCAATGCGCCGGGCACCGCCGACACGCTGGCGGCGTTGCAGTCACGCGTGGATCACCCGTCCGACGTGGTGCGTGAGCACGTGCAATGGGCACTGCACCGGCACAACGTGCGAACATGAGCGGCATGGAACGCACTGCACAGATTCTCACCCCCAGCCAGCTCAACGCGCTTGCCCGTGATCTGCTGGAAGGCAGCTTTCCCTCGGTGTGGGTGGAAGCCGAACTGGGCAACGTGACCCGCCCGGCCTCCGGGCATATGTACTTCACCCTGAAGGATGCGCGCGCGCAGATCCGCGCGGCGCTGTTCAAGCCCAAGAGCCAGTGGCTGAAGTTCGTGCCGCGCGAGGGAATGCGCGTGCTGGCGCGTGGCCGGCTGACCCTGTACGACGCACGCGGCGAGTACCAGATGGTGCTCGACCACATGGAAGAAGCGGGCGAAGGCGCGCTGCGCCGCGCGTATGAACAGCTCAAGGCACGACTGGAAGCCGAGGGCCTGTTCGCGCCGGAACGCAAGCGTCCCCTGCCCGCCCACGTACAGCGCCTGGCGGTGATCACCTCGCCGACCGGCGCGGCGGTACGCGACGTGCTGAGCGTGCTGGCCCGCCGCTTCCCGCTGCTTGAGGTCGACCTGCTGCCCAGCCTGGTGCAGGGCGACAATGCGGCGGCGCAGATCACCGCGCTGCTGCGCGCGGCCGATGCCAGCGCACGCTATGACGTGATTCTGCTCACCCGCGGCGGCGGTTCGCTGGAAGACCTGTGGGCCTTCAATGACGAACAGCTGGCCCGCGCGATTGCGGCCAGCCAGACGCCGGTAGTTTCCGCGGTCGGCCATGAGACCGACTTCAGCCTGTCCGACTTCGCGGCCGACCTGCGTGCGCCTACGCCCTCGGTGGCGGCCGAACTGCTGGTGCCGGACCAGCGCGACCTGCTGCTGCGGCTGCGTCGCGATGCAGCGCGCATGGTGCAGCTGCAACGCCACACGATGAGCCAGGCTACACAGCGCGCTGACCGTGCGCTGCTGCGATTGAACGCGCAGAGCCCGCAGAACCGGCTGCAGCTGCTGCAACGCCGGCAGCAGGATCTGGCGCGGCGACTGGCTTCGGTGTGGCAGCAGCAGCTGGAACGTCGGCGTGCGCGCCTGCGGCACGCCGACATCGTGCTGCGCAACAACGCGCCGCAGCGACGGCTGGAGGCGCTGCGCGAACGGCTGGCCCGGTTGCAGCCGCGAGTGGACGCGGCGATGGCGCGGCAGTTGCAGCGTGATCAGTTGCGGTTGCGTGGATTGGCGCGCTCGATGGAGGCGGTGAGTCCGCTGGCGACCGTGAGCCGTGGGTATTCGATTCTGACCCGTGCGGACGATGGGCGGCTGGTGCGGTCGCCGTTGGAT
>JAEXNZ010000408.1 GCA_023439425.1 Pseudomonadota bacterium | reverse complement strand
CGCTGAGCAGCGACGGCCAGGCCGTGACCAACCGCATGCAGATCGAACTGGTGCGGCAGACCCTGGCGAGCAATGCGCCGCTGACTCAGAACGTGGCGCAGGCCATGAACATGGTTCGTGGCGTTGGCATGGGACCCGGCCAGTAAACGGCCGGGTGGGGGGCTTTACCATCACCGTGGATCAAGGCAATGCACACTTATCGGATGACTCCGCTGGCGCTGGCGGCGCTGGCTCTGATGGCCTCGGCTGGCGTAAACGCGCAGACCGCGCCGGCCGACGAGGCTGACATCAAGGCACTGGCCCAGCAGCTGGAAACGCTGAAGGCCAACTACGCGCAGGAAGTGCGCCGGTTGCGCGAACTGGACATGCAGGTACAGGCAATGCAGGCGCGCCTGTCCGGCAAGACCGGGCCGGCAGCCGGTGCCGCGGCAGCGCCGCCGCCCGTGGTCGCGGCCGCCGCCACACCGCCCAGTGGCGACGGCTACGCCAGCAGTGCGGCTGAGGCGCAACAGGCGCAGCAGGCCTCCAAACGCAGCGTGGATGACGTGAAGCAGCAGACCGCGACCTTGTTCACGCGTCGCTTCACCCTGGAGAACAGCCTGAGCTACGCGCGCTATGACCGCAAGCAAGTCACGCTCAACGGTTTCCTCGCGCTGGATGCGATCTTCCTCGGCAACATCGCCATCGAGAACGTCGAATCGGACACGCTGACCTACAACCTGGCCGCGCGCTGGGGCGTGACACCGAGCATGACGCTGAATCTGGATGTGCCTTATCTCGCGCGCAAGACCGTATTCCAGAAGGGCGGTGCCGGCGGATCTGCCGCCGCGATCGCCCAGGAGGAAACCAGCGGCAACGGCATTGGCGACATCAGCTTGAGCGGCAACTGGCGACTGAACCAGGAGAAGGGACGCTGGCCGGAGACTGTGCTCAACGTCGGTGTCACTGCACCGACAGGTCAGGAACCCTATGGCGTTGACTGGAAGGTGCTTGAGCGCGACGAAGATGATTTCATTCGTTTCGCTGTCCCCGGCGACCAGGCGACCGGCAACGGTGTATGGCAGGCCAGCCTCGGACTTTCGGCGGTGAAGACCGCCGATCCCGCAATTCTGTTTGCCAACATCGGCTACATCCACTCCTTCGAGGGCAGTTTCGATGACCTGGATGGCAATCCGGACACGGTGAATCCCGGTGATGTGAAGCTGGGTGGCTCGATCTACTTCGGTGCCGGCGTGGCGTTCGCGTTCAACGAGCGCACCAGCCTCAGCATGTCGTTCAGCGACAAGCTCAGCCGGCGTGCGTCGACGCGCTACAAGGGCGGCCAGTGGGTGAAGGTGATCGGCAGCGATGCGAATGCGGCTACGCTAAATCTGGGCATCACCTATGCGCTGAATCGCAACACCACGCTGGTTAGCCAGCTGGGGATCGGGCTGACCCCGGATGCGCCGGACTTTACGCTTGCGTTCCGCATTCCGTATATGTTGTGACGCCGTTGGCCTCACAACAGGTGCGCAAATGCGCACCTGTTGCCCACACTTTGCTACGCAAACTGTGGGGCCCGAGTTGCTTCCTATCCCCGCGCCTGTCGGCGCGCCCCCTTAACAAAGGGGGCTCTTCCTCGTTGCGGGGTCATGCGTTATCGGATGTTGATTGGTTCTGGGCCGTCGTCTGTCGACCGACGCTACCGATCCGCACGCGGGTTTGATTTTCTCTGGCTACCGATGGCCTGTCGATGGCGGTTCGGTATGGGCTGGAGGGGGCATGAGCCGCATGGATGCGGCGACTGAGCTTACAAGGACGTACTTGCAGCGTCCCCCGGAATGCCCATCCCGATCCGCCAAACCAGGGAACCGACGAGCACCGGTTGTTCGCCCAAATCCAACCGAAGCCGGGCAACGCCCGGCGATACTGAAATCGTGCAATCGCGAGCTGTCAGCGCAATTCCGGCAGGGCGAGCTGGTGTTTGCGGCAGAGGCGGTAGACGGTGACGCGCGAGACCTGCATGGTGCGGGCGCAGGCGGTGATGTTGAAGTCGTTCTGGCGCAATGCGCGCAGCAAGGCGTCGCGTTCTGCCGCCTGGCGTACGTCATGCAGCAGACGTTGTGGCACCTCGATGCCCTCTGCAGAAAGCTCCAGGTCTTCCACCGTGATCAGCTCCACTTCGCTCACGATGGCGGCACGCTGCACCCGGTTCAGCAGTTCGCGCACATTGCCTGGCCAACGGAACTGCTGCATCGCCTGCAGCGCCTCGCTGCTGAAACCGCGCGCGCGGGTGACGTGGCGTTGGCGGAAGCTGGCCAGGAAGTGCTCGGCCAGCAGCGTGATGTCGCTGCCCCGGTCGCGCAGCGCCGGCAATGGCAGGCGCAGTACGTTCAGGCGATAGAACAGGTCGCGCCGGAACTGTCCGCGCTCCACCGCCTGTTCCAGATCCACGTGGGTGGCCGCGATCACCCGCACGTCCACCGCCAACGGCTGGTTGCTGCCGACCCGTTCGATCGTGCCCTCCTGCAGCACCCGCAGCAGATTCGTCTGTGCATCCAGCGGCAGGTCGCCGATCTCATCCAGGAACACCGTGCCGCCACTGGCCGTTTCGAACAGACCCAGCCGGCGATTCGCCGCCCCGGTAAAGGCACCCCGCTCGTGACCGAACAGTTCCGACTGCACCAGCGCCGCCGGAATCGCACCGCAGTTCACTGCCAGGAACGGCCGCGCATGGCGCGATGACAACGCATGCAGCGCGTGCGCTGCCAGCTCCTTGCCGGTGCCTGTCTCGCCGGTGATCAGCACCGGCAGTTCCACCGGGGCGAATTTGCGGAGCGCCGCGCGGGTGACCTGCAGCGCCTGGCTTTCGCCGATCAGTGCCTGGGCCCCGGACGGCGGCTGTAGATGCTGTTCATCGCCCAGCTCCTGCAGCCGCTGCACCAGGCGCGAAACATCCAGCGGTGCGCTGAAGGTTTCCGTGCAGCAGGCCAGCAACGGCTGCCACTGCGGATGCACCGCCGCTGCGCCCGCTGGCAGGATCGCCAGCACCTGCAGGTGCCGATGCTGGTCCAGCACCGCCTGCAGATGGGTCAGGTGAGAGGGGGCCACGCTGCGCAGGTCCAGCAGACCGACCACCAGGTCGTTGCCGCGCATGCCGATGGCCACAGCGCCGTCGGTGGCCACGCCGCGGACCTGCCAGCCGGCGGCTGCCAGGGCCGTGCGCTCTGCTGCCAGGGGTTGCCCAAACCAGATCACACACCGGGCCGGAATTTCAGGGACTGCCGCCATGCGTCACCTTCACGGAAAGGTATCCTGGCGGAGTCTCCTGCTCACCGCTGCCCGGCGTGCCGCCCCACGCCGGGTACCATCGCCGCGCCATGGGGGCGGGCTGGGTTGTGAAAAGAACAACGCGCGTTCCAGGCGGCAACGGCCATCACGCCGGCCACAAAAAAGGCCGCTGCGAAGCAGCGGCCTTCAGGATTCAGGTATGCGCGGGGCCGGTCAGAGTTCGACGCGACGGGCCTGCATGAACTTGCCACCCCAGTAACCCGTGACCAGGCTGTCGACGCGGACGTCCTTGCCGGTGCTCGGGGCATGCAGGAAACGGCCTTCACCGACGTAGATACCGACATGGTCAACCCGGCCCTTGCGGCCGAAGAACACCAGGTCGCCGGCGGCCAGCGCATTGCGGTCGTTGATCAGCTGGGCCTCGCCATCGCGGGCCATTTCACGCGAGACGCGCGGCAGTTCGATGCCCAGTGCGGTGCGGAACACATAACTGACCAGGCCGCTGCAGTCGAAACCGCTGTCCGGCGAGGTGCCACCCCAGCGGTACGGGGTGCCCAGCAGGGTCATCGCGCGGCGGAGCAGGGACTGGACCTTGCCGTTCTCGGCCGGGTCGGCGGCCACGATGGTGCCGTTGGAGGCATCGTAGTTGGCCAGCAGGCGGCTCAGGTCGCCGGCCACCATCGCCGAGCGGTCCATGAGCGGAATGGTGTCGTTGGCAGCCAGGTGCGGCAGCAGCGCGGCAAGCGTGGCACTGGCGGCGGCATCGGTCTTGCTGCGGACCGGTGCTGCAGCCTTCGGCTTGGCAGCGGCGGTCATCTCGGCGGCCGGCGTGGCCGCAGCTTCAACCGCCTCGGGGGCGGCCGTCGGTGCCGTCTGCGCCCAGGCCGGAAGGCTGGCCAGGCAGAGGGCGAAAGCGAGAAGAGCGGGGCGGGTGATACGCCGTGGGGTGGCGGTCTGGCCTTTGCACGTCAGGTCGGCTGTCGTCACGCGGCGGTCACTGAATAAAAACGATGGGTGATGATGCCGTGGAAAGCGTGTGATTAGGTACAAATTTCGTTAAAGTTTCGTTTAACGGAGGGTGATGTGCGTCACACTTTCGAGTCTTGGCCCTGTTCAGATTAGTGCAGAACGCGTTTCGCGCCCGTGTAGTGGTCCTTCCAGTAGCTCCCACCCAGCGAGTCCAGACGAACGGTGCCGCCCGTACTCGGGGCGTGCACGAAGCGACCTTCACCCACGTAGATCCCGACGTGGAAGACATTGCCGCGATTGCCGAAGAACACCAGGTCGCCGGCCGCCAGCCGCTTCGGGTCGATCTTCGGGCCCTGTACCGCGGCCAGGTCACGCGAGGTACGCGGCAGCTTCAGGTCGACCATCTCCCGGTAGACGTAGGTGACCAGTCCGCTGCAGTCGAACCCGGATTCGGGCGTGTTGCCACCGTAGCGGTAAGGGGTGCCGACCAGGCCGATGGCGCGCATCAGCACCGCATTGGCGGCCTGCGGGTTGTTCGGAGTAACCACCGGCCAGTTCTGTGCCGATGCCTGCGGAGGGGACGGGCGGGTGGTTTTACCGCCACCACAGGCGGCCAGCAGGGCCAGAGCGGCGATCAGCGCCAGTTGGGCTGGCAGGCGGGTCAAGCGCGAAACTGGCGTCAGCAGCATGATGTCCGGATAATGCGCGGCCTTGGAAGTCGCCATGATGGCGGCGTAACCGGCGGGCGACAACCCGTCCCACCCGTCTGCCCCGGCAGCCCCAGCACAAGAGTTCCGTATGAAGATCGCTAAAGACAGTGTCGTCCGCTTCCATTACACCGTGGCCGAGCAGGGCCAGGATCCGATCGAAAGCTCCAAGGACCGTGAGCCGCTGGCGATCCTGATCGGCCATGGCAACATCATTCCGGGCCTGGAAAACGCCATGATGGACCAGGAAGCCGGTGCCAGCTTCGAAGTCGACGTCAAGGCCGCTGATGCCTACGGCGAGCGCCGCGAAGGCCTGACCCAGCGCGTGCCGAAGAAGCATTTCGGCAATGCCAAGCTCGCCCCGGGCCAGCAGGTCGTGCTGCAGACCAACTTCGGCCCGC
>JAEXNZ010000390.1 GCA_023439425.1 Pseudomonadota bacterium | reverse complement strand
GTCGTCGTCCGCGGCACCAGATCACTCGGCGCTTCCATCGCCGGCACCTCGGTCCGTGCGATCTCCCGCCCATTCCGGTCCTCGAGCACCGCCACACCCGCAGGCGTGCCCACATGACCCAGGCTGTGCACGGTCACGTGCACCTGCTTTCCATCCACACGCACATCGCCACGGCCAACACCCAGGTCCGGCCGCAGCTCCACCGGCGTCCCCGCCTGCACCAGCTCGAACTCGAACACCTGGGTCTGCCCCGGCGCAAACCGCAGCGGCATCGAGGCACTGCGCTCCAGCACCACGTCCTGCGTGCTCGCCTTGCCGTCAATCACCCCATCGCCATCGCGGTCCACACCGCTGCGCACCCGCCAGGTACCGGCGGTGACGTTCCACGTGGTCATCTGCGCGTCGGCCGCACGCTTGCCGAGGTTATGCGCGGTAACGGTGAAGCGTTCGGTGTTCGGTGCGTGCACCAGCAACCCGACCTGCTCGGCCGCCTCGGGCTGGGTGAAACGCCAGCTGACGGTGTGGCCGGGCCAGCTCTGGTTGCGACGCAGGGCGATGCCGCCGAGGCGGGCGCGCTGCAGGAATTCGCTGTTGGCTTCCACGCGGTCGGACCACCAGTGGCCCTCGGTGTTCATGTACTCGCGCTGGGCCTTCGCCTGAATGCCATCGGCATGCAGGTCTTCCAGATACTTCTTGTCACCGGTGGCCTGCCATGCCATCACGCTGGCGAAGCCGGTCTTGCCCGCATCGGCTTCTGCGATCAGCGCAGGATTCCAGTCCGCGCCACGCCCCAGCACCTCGACGAAGTTCTCGCCCAGGTTGGACAAGGAACCGGGCCCGCCACGGGCCACGCGATAGTCCAGCGCCTTCAGGTACTTGTCGTCACCGGTGAAGCGCCATGCCGCCCAGAAGGTGTGCATGGTGTCGCCGCCACCGGAGCCGTTGTTGAGCTCGCCGCCACGGGTCTTGCCCGTTGCCCAGTTGATCTCGTTGGGCAACGCCCAGCGGCCCTTGTCGTCTGTGTAGGCGTGAGCGAGGTAACCGTCCGCCAGGCCGACCACCAGTTTGCGGCCGGTCGGGTCGGCGTTGTACTGGCCCATCAGGAAGGCGGGGTGCAGCGCGGGGAAGGAGTACGGCTTCTGCCACTGCCAGTTGGGTTCGCGATACACCTTGTTGCCGCCGAACCAGTTGCTGGAGAAAAGTAGGTGGCCCTGCGGGTTGGGCACGATGATGCGGTCGTTGAAGGCCTTCACGGTTTCCATCAGGCGCTCCACCGTCAACGGGTCGCCCCAGTTGAGGTAGAGCATCGCGCTGTTGGCGTTGATGCCTTCTTCGTAGCTGTGCAGTTCGTCAGTTTCGATGGTGCTCAGCCCATTGCTGAACATGCCATTGCGGTACACCGCGTCGCTCAATGCGGTGAGCGAGGCATTGAGACGATCCGGTTCCACGCCCATCAGGGCGAGGCCGGGCCACTGCTGGGTGAGGTCGGTGTCGTCGGAGATGCCGCCGCCGAAGTCGCCATACGCGATCTGGCGGTTGTCGATCCACCAGTCGACGAAGCGACGCACGTACTTCAGGTCTTCGGTCTGGCGGAACGCCCACAGCGGCGCGCCCTTGGGCGCTTCGGGCTGTTTGAACGGCGGTTTGCCCTGGCTGTTGTAGCTGATGTAGTTCCAGTACAGCCGGCCCAGCTCGTGGTCCGGGTCCACCCGCAGCAGATCGCTCAGGTCGGCATACACGCGGGCATACAGACGCTGGCGCTTGGAGGTGGTGTGTTCCTCAACCAGGAAGCCCCAGTTGTCGCGCACCTGGTTGAAGCGGTCAGCGGTGTGTTCGCGCTTGGCTTCGGCGCGGTCCTTGAACACCAGGCGGATCTCCGCGCCGTCCAGCGAACTCGCATTGAAGCCCGGCGCGCCGGAGGCCACGCTCAGCCACAGGCTGTCGGCGGTGAGAATACGGTCGCGCAGGTCCAGCCACAGCGTGCGCTTCTCGCCGGGTTTGACCGAGACGCTGACATCGATCATGTCGCGCGCCGGCCAGATCGGGTCCTTGATCCGGATGTTGATCGGAATCAGGCCATCGCGCATCGCCGGCAGGTTCAGCGCGGGAATGTCGATGGCCACACCATCGAGCCCGTCGTACATGTTTTCCCAGCTGTGCGCCCAGCTGCGGATCAGCGGCTGCGCGGCCGGTGCATCGCCCACCCCGGAAGGAATCAGCACGTGCACGATCGGCAGCGGCTGAGCGGGCAAGGTGTTGGCGGCCCGGCGGCGCGAGCCCGCGCCCTTGGGCAGCGCCATCACCGTGCTGCGTTCGGCAGCGGGGTAGCGCCCGTCGATGTACTCGCGCAGTGTGGTGATGTTGAGGTAGTCGGGCAGCGCCTGGCTGTCGATCAGGTAGCGCTGCTTGACCGTGCCTTCCGGCTCGGCGGCATCGCTCACGTTGTAGGCCCAGATCTCCTGGATCGGGGTTTCCTGCTCGGTGTTGCGGAAGTGCAGCACGCCGCCGCGCTGGGCGGGAATGTCGTCCACGCTGCGCACCACGCCCTGCGGACGCTGCAACAGCGAGGTGGCAGGCTGGCCGTCGGCGGTATAGCTCAGCCCACCGAAGGCGGCACCGCGTACTTCCACGCGGTTGACGGTTTCATTGTCGGGAACGGTCAGGTCTAGCTGCTGGCCTCCTTCCACATAGGTGTTCCAATCCGGCAGCTGGAAGTAGTCATTGCGGCCGGGCAGGCGCGAGCGGTTGTACACGCCCGGCCAGGTGGTTTCGGCAATGCCGTCGGTGGCCTTCCACATCCACTGTTTGTGGTCTTTGGTGTCGGCGAACTCGACCTTGCGGATGGAGGTGATCGGGGCAGTCAGTGCTGGCGGCAGCGCGCGGTCCCAGCCGAAGCGGTGGTTCCAGGCGCGCTGGGCGTCAGCCGCAGCGACCGCGGTGGTCGGCGCACGATTGGCCGCCAATGCGGCCATGCCCGCCGGATCGAGCAGGCGGTCGTAGACGCGGATCTCATCGAAGTCGCTGCCGCGCAGGAAGTTGTATCGGCTCTGCACCTGGTAGGGCGCCATTACGCGGCCGGCCAAGCCCAGCTGATCCAAGGCGGCATCGTAGTCGGCGGTGGTTTCAGCGCGCGCGACTTCCTTGCCGTCCACATACAGACGCACACCGTGATCCTCGTCCCAGCCGAAGGCGATGTGCTGCCAGCGATCAGCGGCGGGCAGGGCGTCCAGCTTGAACGAAACACGGGTGCGGGCCAGGTTGGCGTCGGTGACGAAGGCATCGAAGCCGTAGCCGTTCCAGTCGATGCGCAGCCAGGCCATATCCCAGCTGCTGTGGTCGGCGTAGCCGACGCGGAAGATGACGAACGGCGCTTCGCCTACCGCATATCGCGGACGCCAGTAGAAACCGAGGGTGCCGCGCTGGGCCTGGATGTTGCCCGGCGCATTCCACGACAGCACGCCGTCGTCGGCCCACTGGATGGCACGGCCATGCGCACCATCGGCCACGGTGGTGACCTTGTCGACGAAGTTGGGAATCGCATCGCCCTCTGCGGCGTCAGCCTCAAGGCCGTGCTCGGCCGAGACATGGAACAGCAGCTGCGGGGTGTTCTGCGCGGCGGCGGTAGCGGCACTGGTGAGCAGCAGAGCCAGCAGGCTGGCGGACAATGCGGAGCGTTGCAGCATGTGACCTTCCTTTCCACAGCGAGAACGTACGGCGCAACACGCCATCCTCGTCAGCAGAACGGTGCGGTCGGCCACGGCCGCGGTGTCAGCGCAGGGCCGTCAGAAACTAGCAAAGGGAGAACGGGGCGGCATCTTGCGCCGCAGCAGCGGCGTGGTTGCCCACGCCGCTGCGCTCGTGCGGTCAGAACTTGTAGCGCACGCCGAGCATGTACTGCCGCCCGGTTTCGGTGTACTGCAGCGGCAGTTCACCGGTGGCCGGCGAGTACACCCACTCGTCGGAGGCCTCGTTGGTCAGATTCATGCCTTCCAGGCTCAGCTCCAGCTTGTCGGTGATCGCATAGCGGATCGACGCGTCGATGAAGGTGGTGCCGGTCATGCCGTGGTAGCCGTCCAGGCTGAAGCCGTTCTCGGTACCGGTAACCTGGGTCAGGTAGTCGTCGCGGTTGGTGGCCGAAACGCGGCCGGACCACACCTTGCCTTCATAGAACAGGGTGGCGTTCCACGAGTTGCGCGACAGACCGGTCAGGTCCGCTTTCAACACGGCTTGGCCGGCGGAGTTGATGTACTGGATCTGCGAGTCCACCCAGGTGTAGTTCAACTGCACGCCCAGGTTCGACCAGTTGCCCGGCAGGAAGGTGAACGGCTGCGTGTAGTTCACTTCCACGCCCTTCAGCTCGCCACCCGGGGTGTTGACCGGCTTGGTGTAGGTGAAGTCGCTGTCCGGGGTGGCACCGGTGCCGATCAGCAGTTCGGCCGGCAGGCCGCTGTCGCTGAACGGACGGGTTTCGCGGGTGGTCTGGATGAAGGTGTCGATGTCCTTGTAGAACAGACCGACGCCGGCCATCGCGCCTTCGGCGAAGTACCACTCGAAGCCCAGGTCCACATTGGTGGCGCGGATCGGATCCAGGTTCGGGTTACCGGTGGAGATGGTGCGCGCACCACCGGCCACGGCCACGGTCGACCCTGGGGTCAGGCTGCCCAGGCCAGGACGGCTCATCACCTTGGCCGCGCCGAGGCGGATCAGGAAGTCCGGGGTGATTTCTGCGACCAGGTTGAACGACGGCAGGGTATCGTCGTACTCACGCTCCACGGTGGTGGAGACAGTGGTGGTGGACAGCGTGGACAGACCGGTGGAGCTCTGCTTGGTCTTGACGTAGCGCACGCCGACGTTACCCGAGAACGGGATGCTGCCCAGGTCGGTCGAGAACTCGCCCATCAGGTAGCCGCCGCGGTCCTTCTCTTCCACGCTGCGCACGTTGTTGGCGCGCGGAGCGACGGCGAAGGTGCCGCTGTTGCTGTAGATGTCGAAGTAGTCGGCAATCGCATCCAGGTTCGGCACCACCCACTGGTCCGGGTTGCCGTTGATGCCCTTCAGGCTGGCCGGCTGGGTCATGTCCACCGGCACGATCTTGGTGCCGTTGGCGAAGTTCGGCACGGCCAGCTCACTCGAGCGACGCAGTTCGGTGGTCTTGAAGGTGTAGTCCTTGGCCAGGATGCCGCCCTTCAGGCGGAAGCCGGGGCTGATGTTCCAGTTGAAGTCGATCTGGCCGGTGTCGAAGTCGTTGTCCACGTACTGCGGACGCAGACGGATTTCTGCCAGTTCCCAGCCGGCCGGGTCGGTCGGGTTGATGCCGTAGTTCAGGATCGGGAAGCGGTTGTTGCCGCGATAGTCGTAGCTGTAGTTGTCGACGTCATACTTGTCCATGATGATCGTCGTCTGGATCGGGTGCTCGTGCTTGGAGCGCGAGATGCCGACCTTGCCGGACAAGGTGAAGTCGTCGCCGAAGCGGTGCTGGCCGTTCAAGGCAACCTGCTTGAATTCGGTGCTCCACTCGTCGTGGCGGTTTTCGGTGCGGATGTCGACATTGTCGAATTCACCGTAGACCAGCGAATTGTTCTCGATCACGCCGTTCTTGACGATGGTCGCCGGCTTGCCGACCAGGCGCGGGGTGGTGCTGGTACCGCGGCTGAAGGAAATGGCTTCGATGTAGTTCTCGTCGCGCTCGGCGTCGATCTTCGAGTACAGCGCGTCCAGCGAAATCTCGGTGGCGTCGGTCGGCTTCCACTGCAGGGTACCGGTGACGCCCAGGCGCTTCTGCTCGTGTTCCATCTGCACGTAGCGCGGGAAGCGCGGGTGGTAGACGTCGGCACTGCGCGCGGCGGTGAACGGCGAGCTGGCACTAAAGTTGCCGTTGCTGGGGCCATTGGCCCAGCGGCCGGTGTTGGAGCCTTCTTCCAGCGCCTGGCGCTCGGAGTAGGCCACCGACAGCAGCGCGCCGAAGGTGTCATCGGCCCAGGTGTTGGAGATCAGCGCGGCCACACGCGGGTCGGCCTTCTCGGCCATAGCGTTGTAGCTGGCCTGTCCGCTGGCCGCGAAGGTGAAGCCGTCATAGTCGAACGGGCGGGCGGTGCGCAGGTCCACGGTGGCACCCAGCGAACCTTCTTCCACGTCGGCCGAGGCGGTCTTGCGCACGATCAGCTGCGAGAACAGGTCCGAGGCGAACACGTTGAAGTCGAAGCCGCGGCCGCGGTTGGTGCCGCCGCTCTGATCGCCGGCACCCACGGTGGTGAGCGCTTCCATGCCGTTGATGCGGACGCGGGTGAAGTCCGGGCCCAGGCCGCGCACGGAGATGTTGCGGCCTTCGCCGGCTTCACGGGTGATGACCACGCCCGGCACGCGCTGCAGCGACTCGGCCAGGTTCAGATCGGGGAACTTGCCGATGTCTTCGGCGACGATGGCGTCAACCACGCCGGACTCACTGCGCTTGATGTCCAGCGCCTTCTCCACGCTGGCGCGGTAGCCGGTGACGGTGACGGTATCCAGTTCCGTGGCGGCGGTGCCGGTCTGCTCCTGGGCCAGCGCGGTGCCACCAAGCGCCAGGCCAATCGAAAGTGCGAGCAAGGTAACCGGTGTCTTTTTCTGATTGATTCGGTATTGCATGTTTTCCCTCTCCCAAGGTGCTACATGAAACAGCAATCCGGCGACGTGTCAGTGCAATGACACCGCTGGTCAGGGCGGACGTTAACAGCACGTGGAGGACAGGGCATCTTGCACCGCAACAGATTTGCAATGTCCCGCAGACGCTTGCGGGACAAAGGTTCCGACTTTTCCCATGGGTAGACGGGGCGGTCCGGCCCGCTAGAATGACACCGCTAGCCAAACTGTCTTGGCGCTGTCGCCCGGTCAGTTCCACAACAAGGGATCCATCGCCATGAGTCGTGTTGTCTGTTTTGGAGAGTTGCTGCTGCGCATGAGCGCCCCCGGCCGTGAACTGCTGCTGCAGACGGCGCAGCTGACGGTACACCCCGGTGGGGCCGAGGCCAACGTGGGCGTGTCGCTGGCGCAGTTCGGCCACGAGGTTTCCATGGTCAGCACGCTGCCGGCCAACCCCCTGGGCCAGTTCGTGGCCGGCGAGCTGCGCCGGCACCGCGTCGACACCACCCAAGTGCAGACCCGCCCCGGTCGCATGGGCCTGTACTTCCTCACCACCGGCGCGGTGCAGCGCGCCAGCGAAGTGGTGTACGACCGCGTGGACTCGGCGTTCTCGCTGGGCAGCGCCGCCGACTACGACTGGAACACGCTGCTGGACGGCGTGGAATGGCTGCACCTTTCCGGCGTCAGCCCGGCGTTGAATCCGGCCATGGCTGAGGCCACCCTGGCTGCGGCACAGGCGGCCTGCGCACGGGGCGTAAAGGTGTCGTTCGACGGCAACTTCCGCCCGTCGCTGTGGGCGCGCTGGGAAGGCGATGCACCGCGCATCCTGCGCGAGCTGTTTGCCTGCGCGCATGTGGCGTTTGCAGATTACCGCGACATCGGCGTGGTGCTGGGCGGCGAGTTCCCACAAGCCGACATCGG
The DNA here is from genome assembly GCA_023439425.1 of Pseudomonadota bacterium. GTDB lineage: Bacteria > Pseudomonadota > Gammaproteobacteria > Xanthomonadales > Xanthomonadaceae > Stenotrophomonas. The sequence continues at coordinate 5,354 of JAEXNZ010000390.1, read as the reverse complement.
CGAACGCGTGGATGCGGCTGCGGCGCAGGCGTTTGCCGCATTCCCGCGCCTGCAGTGGATGGCCTGCACGCAGCGCACGCCGCACAGCGTGGACCACCATTCGCTCGGCGCGATGCTGATCGGTCGCGACGGCACCCGTGCGGTGGCCGCAGCGCGCGAGATGGTCGGCATTGTCGACCGCATCGGCGGTGGCGATGCCTTCGCCGCCGGCATCCTGCATGGCATGATGCGCGACTTCGACCCGCAGGCCATTGTGCGCTTCGGTCTGGCTGCCGCCATTCTCAAGCACTCGATCCCGGGCGACTTCAACCTGGTCAGCGAAGCTGACGTGATGGCCCTGACGGGCGAGGAGCGATTTGATGTCCGGCGCTGATCCGCGCGTACGCGCAGTGTTGAAACTGGCCCCGGTGATTCCGGTGTTCACCCCGGAAAACGTGGACGACGCCGTGGCCGTGGCGCAGGCGCTGTTCAACGGCGGGCTGCCGGTGATTGAAGTCACCCTGCGCACGCCGGTGGCGATGGATGCGATCAAGGCGATGGTGGAAGCGGTGCCGGATGCAGTCGTCGGTGCCGGCACGGTGCTGACCGCCGCGCAGATGGAACAGGTGAAGAAGATCGGCGGACGCTTCGCGGTGTCGCCGGGTGCCACTGACCGTCTTTACGCGGCAGCGCGCGATACCGACCTGCCGTTCCTGCCGGGCGTGGCCACGTCATCCGAGCTGATGCGGGGTCTGGAGCAGGGGCTGGATACGTTCAAGTTCTTCCCGGCCGTGCAGGCCGGTGGTGTGGGGATGTTGAGCGCGTGGAATGGGCCGTTCGGCGATGTGCGTTTCTGCCCCACGGGTGGGATCAGCGCGCAGACCGCGCGCGATTTCCTGCACCTGCCGAACGTGCTGTGCGTGGGTGGTTCCTGGTTGACCACGCGGGCATTGATGCAGGCGCGTGATTGGGATGGGATTGAAGCGTTGGCGCGGGAGTCGGCCGCGTTGGTCGGCTGAGGTTCCGGTCACGACCAACGGTCTTGACCTACCGGGCCCGGATCACCGGATGGGAGCACGGTAGGTAACGACCGTTGGTCGTTACCCGCTAACCCCGAGCCGCCGATACAGCGTGCTGCGGCTGATGCCCAGCGCGCGCGCCGCTTCGGACACATTGCCATCGGCGGCCGCCACCGCCTCACGCATGGCAGCCAGGGTCATCGCCTGCAGGCCACTGGCCGCGGCAACGGTCACCGCCACGGGTGCCGCGCGCACGTAGTCCGGCAACGCTTCCAGCGCAATCACTTCACCGGGTTCACTCAACGCCACCAGCGTACGCAGGCACGCACTGAGCTGGCGGACGTTGCCCGGCCACGTGTACCCCGCCAACGCCGCTGCAGCCGGCGCATCCAGCCGGCGACCCTGGCCCAGCCGTTGCCACAGGCCCTGTACCAGCGCGCTGCGGTCGGGCAGGGCACGTAACGCAGGCAGCGCCACGCGGTGGTCGGCAATCCGGTAGAACAGATCACTGCGGAACTCACCGGCGGCCATGGCCTGGTCAAGATCACGATGGGTGGCGCAGATCAGCGCGAAATCCAGCTGCACCGGTTTGCCGCCACCCAGCGGTGACAGCGTGCGTTCCTGCAGCACCCGCAGCAGACGGGGCTGCAGCGCCAGCGGCATGTCACCGATCTCATCCAGGAACAACACGCCGCCCTGGGCCTGGCGCAGCAGGCCGGTGCTGCCGCTGCGACGTGCACCGGTGAAGGCACCTTCCTCATAACCGAACAGTTCCGCTTCAATCAGCCCTTCCGGCAGCGCGGCGCAGTTCACCGCCACGAACGGGCGGTCGGCGCGTGCACTGCGACGGTGCAGTTCGCGCGCGAACACCTCCTTGCCCGTGCCGGTTTCGCCCTGCAGCAGCACCGGCAGCTGCGCATCGAGTACGCGGCAGGCACGCTCCAGCGCGCGGTGCTGGGCCTCGTCGAACAGCGGGCGGTCATCCACGATGGCCGGCGCAGGCGTGGGACGCGGCGTTGCGGCCCGCATGGGGGCCGCCGCCTGTGGGTGCTGCGGCCTGGCTGCACGGGTGCCTTCCTGCAGTTGCCCGTGCAGCGCGCGGCCCTGACGGTCGATCAGCGCGCCATCGTCATGCATGCGGGCCAGCGGGCCGTCGAACAGCGCCGCATACGACGCACGGCCGATATCGCCATGGTCCAACCCGAACAGCGCCAGCCCGGCCCGGTTGGCCGCCACCAGGCGTCCATTGCGGAAGCCCAGAATGCCTTCGCGAGCGGTCCCCAGCAGGGCGTGGTCGTGGTGCAGGCGGACCAGTTCGCAGTCGGCCAGTCCGTCTTCAAAGTAACGATGCTCGATGTGCGCCACCGCCTGCCGCGCCAGCACGCGCGCATGCAGATGCTGCTGACGCGCGTCTCCGGAGATATCCAGCACGCCAACGCGCTGCCCGTAGGGATCGAAGATCGGCGTGGCCGAGCAGGTCAGGATCGAATGCGGGGCAAAGTAGTGCTCGCCACCGCGCACCTCCACCGAGCGACCTTCGACAATGGCCGTGCCGATCGCGTTGGTGCCCACCGTGGTCTCATCCCAGCGCACACCGGGCATCAGTGCGACCCGGCCGGCCTTGTCCAAAAAGCCCGGGCTGCCTTCGGCATCCAGCACCCAGCCCTCCTCGTCGGTCAGCAGGACGATGCTGCCGGTCGCGGCGATGTCAGCGGCGAGCCCGTCCAGCTCCGGGCGGGCCAGCCGCCACAGCCGTTGCTGGCGCTCGCGCAGTTCGCGCAGGCGGGCCTGCGGCAGCGGCTCAACGTCGGGTTGGGCATCCACCATCAAGCCACCGCGCAGGCAGCGCTGCCACGACTGCAGGATGGTGTCGGGCACGATGCCCACCGGCGTGGAACCACGCTCGAAGAACGAGCGGCGCGCATTCCCCACGCGGTGGGTGAGTGGAAGCTGGGACACGGCGGTTTCTCCAGTGTCGCAATTTGCGACAGGTGCAGCGGGACCTGTTCCGATAAACACCACAGCGCGCGTTAGCGCGCAATGACCTTCGGTGATGCGCCGCCGCAATTGAATGCGCGCGGGCATGGCCGGACAGGCTGCGACACCGTGCCGCAGCGCAGCAGGCCAAAGCTGGCACCGTCCTTGCGGTAGTGGGTCACCCCCTTCGCGGGCTTTCCCACCTTTGCCGGAGATCCATCGATGAACGCCGTCACCTCTGCCAAGCCGCACGCCACCGACCCCCGCTCGCTGTTCAAGCCACGCTATGGCAACTACATCGGCGGCGAGTGGGTGGCCCCGCGCAGCGGTCAGTATTTCGAGAACACCACGCCGGTGACCGGCAAGGTGTTCACCGAGGTGGCCCGGTCCAATGCCGAGGACATCGAGGCCGCCCTGGACGCTGCCCATGCCGCCAGGAAGGCCTGGGCCGAAACCAGCACCACCGAACGTGCCAACGTGCTCAACCGCATCGCCGACCGCATCGAGCAGAACCTGGAGCTGATCGCGCACGCGGAAACCTGGGACAACGGCAAACCGATCCGCGAAACCCTCAACGCCGACATTCCGCTGATGGTTGACCACTTCCGCTATTTCGCCGGTGCGGTGCGTGCGCAGGAAGGCAGCCTGTCGGAAATCGACAAGGACACCGTGGCGTATCACTTCCACGAACCGCTGGGCGTGGTCGGGCAGATCATTCCGTGGAACTTCCCGCTGCTGATGGCGGCGTGGAAACTCGCTCCGGCGCTGGCCGCCGGCAACTGCGTGGTGCTCAAACCGGCCGAACAGACCCCGGCCTCGATCCTGGTGCTGATGGAACTGATTGGCGACCTGCTGCCCAAGGGCGTGCTCAACGTGGTGAACGGTTTCGGGCTGGAAGCCGGCAAGCCACTGGCCTCGAACCCGCGCATCGCCAAGATCGCCTTCACCGGGGAAACCACCACCGGCCGGCTGATCATGCAGTACGCCAGCCAGAACCTGATTCCGGTGACGCTGGAACTGGGCGGCAAATCGCCCAACATTTTCTTCGCCGACGTGATGGCCGAGGACGATGATTTCCTCGACAAGGCCATTGAAGGCTTCGTGCTGTTCGCGCTCAACCAGGGCGAAGTGTGTACCTGCCCGTCGCGTGCACTGATCCAGGAGTCGATCTACGAGAAGTTCATGGAACGCGCGCTCAAGCGTGTGGGGGCAATCGTGCAGGGCAATCCGCTCGACCCCAACACCATGGTCGGCGCGCAGGCGTCCAGCGAGCAGCTGGAGAAGATCCTGTCCTACATCGACATCGGCAAGCAGGAAGGTGCGGAAGTGCTGATCGGTGGCGGCCAGAACACGCTCGACGGCGAGCTGGCTGGCGGCTTCTACGTGAAGCCCACCGTGTTCAAGGGCCACAACCGCATGCGCGTATTCCAGGAAGAGATCTTCGGGCCGGTGGTGTCGGTGACCACCTTCAAGACCGAAGAAGAGGCGCTGGAGATCGCCAACGACACCCTGTACGGGCTGGGCGCGGGGGTGTGGAGCCGTGACGCCTCGCGGCTGTATCGCATGGGCCGCGGCATCCAGGCCGGGCGGGTGTGGACCAACTGCTATCACGCCTATCCCGCACATGCGGCGTTTGGCGGCTACAAGCAGTCGGGCATCGGCCGCGAGAACCACAAGATGATGCTCGACCACTACCAGCAGACCAAGAACCTGCTGGTGAGCTATTCGCCGAAGAAGCTCGGTTTCTTCTGAGCTTGATCACGATCAAGGCGCGCGCAGGCTGTCAGGCACACGCTGGAATCCCCCCATGGAGATGCATGCATGAACAAGACGATGAAGGCGGCGGTGGTCCGCGAATTCGGCAAGCCCCTGGTGATTGAAGAGGTCACCGTGCCGCGCCCCGGTCCGGGCGACATCCTGGTCAAGATCGAGGCCTGCGGCGTCTGCCACACCGACCTGCACGCGGCCGAGGGCGACTGGCCGGTGAAGCCGAACCCGCCGTTCATTCCCGGGCATGAAGGCGTCGGCCATGTGGTCGCCGTCGGCCAGGGCGTGACCCACATCAAGGAAGGCGACCGCGTCGGCATTCCCTGGCTGTATTCGGCCTGCGGCCACTGCGAACACTGCCTGGGTGGCTGGGAAACCCTGTGCGAGGCCCAGCAGAACAGCGGTTACTCGGTGAACGGTGGCTTCGCCGAGTACGCGCTGGCCAACGCGGACTACGTCGGTCTGCTGCCCAAGGGCATCGGCTTCATCGAGGTCGCCCCGATCCTGTGCGCCGGCGTCACCGTCTACAAGGGCCTGAAAGTTACCGATACCAAGCCCGGCGAGTGGGTGGTGATTTCCGGTGTCGGCGGTCTCGGCCACATGGCGGTGCAG
>JAEXNZ010000294.1 GCA_023439425.1 Pseudomonadota bacterium | reverse complement strand
GCTCTACGGATCCAGGCTTTTCAGATAGGCCTCCAGCGCCTGCTCGAACGCGCTGATCTCCGCCGCGCAGGCCGCCACACCCTCGTTCTGGATCTGCTGCATCAGCGCGCGCGCCTGCATGGCCAGCGCTTCCGCGCCCAACGTGCCCAACCCACCGACAATCCGGTGCAGCACTTCGACCGCGGTGTTGCTGTCCTCCTGCTCGCGCGCCAGCAGACCCCGCTGCAGGTCCTCGCCGGTGGCCTTGCGCATGCTCTCAATCAACACATTGGCCACGTGCTCGGACCCGAACCGTTGCACGATGGCCTCACGCGTCGGCAGCGGCGCAGGTGTGTCGGCATCGGCCGGGGCAAGATCGGCAGCGGTAGGGGCTTCATCGCCGGGGTCGGTCGGCAGCCAGCGACGCAGCGCCCTGCGCAGCGTGGCCAGTGCCACCGGCTTGGCCAGCAGGTCATCCATGCCCGCTTCGCGGCAGCGCTGCAGGTCCTCGGCCAGTGCGCTGGCCGTCAGTGCCAGCACGGGCAGATGGCGGCCGGTGCCCCGTTCCTGTTCGCGAATGCGCCGGGTCAGGGTGTAGCCGTCCATCACCGGCATGCGGCAGTCGGTAATCACCAGGTCGAAACTGGAGGACGCCAGCAGCGCCAACGCCGCCTCGCCGTCCACCGCCAGCTCATGCTGCAGGCCGAGCTGCTGCAACCGCCAGCGCATCAGGGCCTGGTTGGTGGGGTGGTCTTCAACCACCAGCACACGCCGCCGTGCCTGCCCCGACGGCAACGGCTGCACATCAGCGGCACCGTGCGCGGCATCCTGGCCGGCATCCTCGCCCGGCACACGCGGCAGGCTCAGCACCACGTCCACACGGGTGCCCTGGCCCGGTTCGCTGTGCATGTCCAGCCGGCCGCGCATCAGCCCGACCAGTCGTTGGCAGATGCTCAGCCCCAGACCCGTGCCGCCATAGTGGCGGGTGATCGCCACATCGGCCTGGGCAAAGGGCTTGAACAGACGCTGACGCTGCTCGGCGGATATGCCGATGCCGGTATCGGCCACGGTCAGACGCAGGGTCTGCGCCATCTCGTCCGAGCGTTCGACCGTCAACGCGATGCTCACCGCGCCCTCGTTGGTGAACTTGATGGCATTGCTGAGCAGGTTGAACACCACCTGGCGCAGACGCATACCGTCCACCAGGTGCTGCGGCGCGACCTCCGGGTCGACCTGCAGGCTGAGGTCCAGACCCTTGCTGGAGGCCTGCGGTGACAGCAGCTGCTGCACGTTGTCGAGCAGGCTGCGCAGCGCCACCGGCTGCGGTTCCAGCGGCAACGCGCCAGCCTCGATCCGCGAGTAGTCCAGAATGTCATCCAGAATCTGCCGCAGCATCTGTGCGGAGTCTTCGATGACGCCGATGATGCGTCGCTGCTCGCCATCCAGGTCGGTGTGCGACAGTGCTTCCACCATGCCCAGCACACCGCTCATCGGCGTGCGGATCTCGTGGCTCATGGTCGCCAGGAAGTTCGACTTCGCCGCGGTCGCGCGTTCCGCATCGGACTTGGCCGCCGCCAGGGCATCGGCCTGGGCACGGGCCTCGGTCACATCCACCCAGTAACCACTCCACAACACCGCCCCATCAGCGGCCGCGTACGGCAGCGCGCGCGTTCGCACCCAGCGCACCACGCCATGCGGACTGGTGCGGAACTCGATATCCATCGGGGTGAAGTTGCGGGCCGCATGCGTCATCGCCTCGTGGATGGCATCGCGGTCGCGCGCATCGATCTGCGCCTCCAGCAGGGTGTCGTCACGCATCACTTCCACGGTGCTGACCCCGAACATCGAGTTCAGGTCACCGGTGATGTACGGGAAGGTCACCCGGCCATCATGTTCGCGACGGGCCTGGTACACGATGGCCGGCAGGTTGTCGGTGATCTCCTCGAGGCGTTTCTCCAGGCCACGGCGCATGGACACTTCACGGCGCAGACGCAGGTAGCCCCATCCATGCACGATCATGCCGGTCAGCAGCACCAGCGACAGCGGCACAGCCCAGCGCGCGATCGACCGCCAGTCCAGTCCGGCGCGGTACTCGGCCAGCAGCCAGTCACCCCGGATCGCCGCATGTTCGCGCGGGGTCAGATTGGTCAGCACCCGGTCGAAGGTGGTGGCCAGTGGCGCGTACTGCCGCTTCACGGCCAGCGACAGTTGGTCGCTGAAGCCGGCGGGAGCCGCCACATGCAGCCGGGCCGGGTACAGCTCGCGGATCACCCGGTCGGCCATGGCCAGGTTGCCCACATAGGCATCGGCATCACCATTGGCCAGCCGCGCCAGTGCCTGCTCCACGCTGCGCGCCGGCACGATGCGGGCCTTCGGCGCGTACTGCAGGATGTAGCCGCGCAGGCGGTCGGGATCGGACAGCAGGATGGTGCGCCCATCCAGGTCGCTCAGGCCCAGCACGGAACGGCTGTTGTTCGGTGTGACCACCACATTCGGCACGCTGATGAAGGGCTGGCTGAACACCCAGTCATCGCCCAGGTAGTGCGCATCGTTGGGCATGCCCATGACCACGTCGACGGTGCCGCGCCGCATCTGGTCACGCACTTCAAACCAGTCATGCGCAGGGACCCTGTTCAACTGCGCACCGACCATGCGCAGCTGCCGCAGGTAGTCACCTGCGACACCCGCCGGTTCACCAGAAGCGTCTATGAACGACAACGGTGCCGCATGCGGTGCAAAGCCCATGCGCAACGGCGTGGCCAGCACGCCACGCTCAGCTTCACCCAGCACCAGGCGCGACTGCGCCGACCACTGCAACGGGGTCAGCCAGCGTTTTTCGATGGCCTCGCGCTGGCTGGCCGGCAGCCGTGTCAGCGCGGCGTCCAGTGCTTCGGCCAACGGTTGGCGGGCATTGGGCACGCCGAAGTGCAGGCGCTCGGGTGCGAGGTCGCTGGGCCGCAGCAGGGTGATGCCCTCCAGCTTGCGGTCGCGGATGATGGCGTTTGCGACATGTGCATTGCCGATGTACACGTCCGCCTGCCCCTGCGCGACCATGTTCAGCGCCGCGGTGGTATTCGCGGCGATGACCCGGCGCGCGCCCGGGAACCGCGAGCGGATCTGTTCGCTGGTCAGGAACTCCTGTTCGGTCACCACGCGCAGGCCGGTCAGGTCCGGGTCGGCGGACGCGCGGGTGTCACCGGGACGCCCCACCAGCGCCAGCGGCGCTTCGGCATACGGCGACGTGTAGACCATGCAGCGGGTGCGCCCCGGGGTCAGCGCTATGTTCATTACGACATCGACTTCACCGCGGCAGGCCGCGTCGAGTACGTCAGCCCAATCGCGATACATACGAACCTGAACGTTCAGCCCCAACTGGCGCGACAGCAGCATCAGGTAGTCGTAACCGAGTCCTTTTGGCTGCCCGTTCTGGACGAACTCAAACGGTGGCCAGCCGCTGTCGTACAGGCCCAGTAAGATGGTAGGGTTGCGCTCGATCCACTCGGCCTGGCGCGGCGAAAGCGCCGGTGCTGGCAAGGTACCGGGCGCAGCCATGCCGGAGGCACTTGCAGTGATCAGCAGAACCAGCACGACCAGCCAGCGGACAACCGAGGTACGCATGCGGTCTGATCTCCGTAAAATGATTCCAACACCCCGAAGGGCCCCGAAGGGCCGCTGCCTTGCAGGCAATACTAGCCCATGACCTCACCGCCGCTACTGCGCATCATCATCGCCGACGATCACCCGGTCGTTCGTATCGGGGCGAGTTCCGTCATCAAGGACAGCGGCGTTGGCACCGTGGTGGCTGAAGCCAGCAGTGCCAGCGAGTTGATGGACATGCTCAAGGCACACCCCTGCGACGTACTGGTCACCGACTACTCCATGCCCGGCGGCGACCAGGCTGACGGTTTTGCCATGATCAGCATGATCCGCCGGCACTACCCGGATCTGCCCGTCGTCCTCCTCAGCGTGGCAAACAACCTGGCCATCCTGCGCATGGTGGTGTCGACCGGCGTGCAGGGTCTGGTCGACAAAGCGTCGTCCATGGAGGAGCTGCCGCACGCGATCGTGACGGTGTACCGCAAGCAGGCTTATCTGAGCCGCACGCTGAAGGAACGCATTGACGCAATTGGCACAC